>CAZCWE010000016.1:4834-17282 GCA_964502285.1 uncultured Spirulina sp.
CATTTATTTGGCTGCCCGGTGGATATGACGGCGGTGATGGTGATCGCACAAACCCACGGCATCCCGGTGATTGAAGACTGTGCCCAAGCCACGGGGGCGCAATGGCAGGGGCAGAAGGTGGGCAGCATTGGCCATGTGGGCTGTTTTAGTTTTTTTCCGACGAAGAATCTAGGGGCCTGTGGCGATGGGGGGGCGATCGCTACCAATGATCCGGAACTGTCGCAACTGTTTCTGCAACTGCGCGAACATGGCCAATCGGAACGCTACATCCACACCAAAACGGGGGTGAATAGTCGCCTTGATTCGCTCCAGGCGGCGATTTTGACGATTAAGCTCAGGTATTTAGATCAGTGGAATCAGGGGCGCGATCGCGTCGCGCAACGCTACGCGGAACTGCTGCCGACCTTGCCCGATCTGGTCTGTCCGACGATCCCGGCGGGGGGACAAACGGTGTGGAATCAATACACGGTGCGCATTAAGAGTGTCGATGGCACCGGGGCAGAGCGCGATCGCGTCCGGGCCGCCCTCCAAGAGCACGGCATTAGCTCAATGATCTACTATCCCCGCCCCCTCCATTTGCAGCCGGTGTATGCCTCCTTGGGCTATCGGCCCGGAGACCTGCCCCAGGCCGAACGGGCCGCGCTGGAAGTGCTGTCGTTGCCGATGTTCCCGGAACTCACCGCCGAGGAGCAAAACCAGATTGCCTATGGGCTGAACGCGGCGTTTGCCGTCCACCAAGCAATTCCGTAGGGCTGGATAGGCGTGTTGACGGCGGTACGATGGACGACCCGAATTTTATACTGACCGCTGCGGGGGATAGCGCAAAACAGATGTTCAACGCTGTCAATGGCACTGACGGACGAGCAAACACTGTCGGCCAAATCGTCGCTGTCGGCGGGTAACAGGTAGAGATCGAGATTATTCAAGCCGCGATCGCGAAACGTCTCACCAATATCAAATAATTCATTGCCATTGCGATCATCCAGTTCCACATAGCGATTCCAGGTGAGGGTGACGGCGGCATATTTGCCAGCGGGCAGGGGGTCGGTGAGGAGATAATCCTGGGCGGTGTTGGCCTCCACTTGGCCATAGTTCCAGCCCCGTGCCGGCACAGACCCCGGTTGCCATTGGCCGCCGCTGAGTTGTTGATAGGCGCGGAAGGCATTGAGTTGACCCGCCCCCAGTTGGATATCCAGGGGCACGGCGGGATCATTGGCCGCATCGCCACCAAACCAGCCTTGGTGATTTTTGCCCAAGATCGTGCGCGTTTGCCCCAGGTACGACCCATCGCCGGGATCTTGAACTTTATCAGCGGCGTTGAGTAACACCGCTTTCATCACTTCACTGCGGCGCACATCAAGGCTGAACCGGCCCGCATTTAATTCGCGATCGCCGTACTCCTGCAACACCGCCACCGTCCCCACCACATGGGGCGCGGCAAAACTCGTCCCCGACACCGGGCGCACATCCCCCGCCTCGTTGTACATCGAAATCCGACTGCCAGGGGCCACTAAGCCAATGGAGCGGCGCAAATCCGCATTAATTTCCCGCCGGATCAAGGTGCGCCCAATCCCCTCCGGCAAGGCACTCAAATTAGAAAAATCCAGTTTCCGAAACAGCCCTTCAAACTGTCCCGAAGAGGCCACCGTCACCCCATTAAACGTATCCGTCGGGATGGCAATTCCCCCAGACCCCTGATTTCCCGCCACCACGTAGAGCGTGTTATGAACCCGTGCCGACCAATCCACACAGCGGGTGAGCAAGGCTTGACCATCGAGCACGGGGTTTTCGCGGGGATCGCGGGCCAGGGGTTCGCCAAAGCTGAAGTTGATCGCCCGTACATCATCGTTGTTTTGCAGTGCCACATGTTGCGCCGAGAGGCATTGCCGCGCCTGACCATCGCGAGCGGCTGACCCCACCGCCGAGGCGTAGAGTTGCGCCCCTGGAGCCACCCCCCGCAGGCGTTTATCCTGGCTCACCATCACCGTGGCGACCATGGTGGCATGGGCATCTACATGGGCATTGGCCGCCGCAACGGTATCCCGGTAAAACACCCCTGCCACATCCAGGAAACGCAGTTCTGATGCGCGTTTGTCGCGACCAAACTGAATCGGTCGGCCAATTTCCACTTGGCCAATGCCAATTTTGCGCCCGATCAGGTTGTAGGGGGATTCATGGAGACGACGCACATCAATGCCGCGATCGCCCGTCGATTCGTCAAGGGCAGCGGTGGGAAGGGTGAAGACAACGGTGAGGAGACTCCCGAACAGCCACGGGAAAGAATATTTGATCATGGTTGAGTCTAAAGAGGGGCAAGGGGCAAGGCGTAAGGCTTCAAGGCTTCGACGGCCTATTTTAGCGGGGATGAAATCAAGATGCGTTAAACCGGTGATCTTGAGAGAGTACGGATGGGGTGCGATCGCACCCCATCACCCCACAGCAAAACGGGATCACCCCCGGCGTGATCCCCTGCCGATTCCGTTCTGCCTGGTGGGGTTATGCCGTCAACACCCAGGTATCTTTACTGCCGCCCCCTTGGGAGGAATTCACCACCAGCGACCCCTTCTTCAGTGCCACGCGAGTCAGACCGCCGGGATGCACATGGATATCGTCGCCGCGATGGAGAATGTAGGGGCGCAGATCCACATGACGGCCTTCGATGCTGTTTTCGATCAACGTCGGGACGCGGGAGAGGCAGAGGGTGGGTTGGGCGATGTAGTTGCGAGGGTTAGCCTTGATTTTCTCCGCGAATTCCGCTCGCTCTTCGGCCGTGGATTGCGTCCCCACGAGCATCCCATAGCCGCCCGCCTCGTTGGCCGCCTTCACCACCAATTCATCGAGATGGTCAAGGACATAGGCGCGATCGCTCTCCCGCCAGCAGAGATAGGTCGGCACACTCGACAACAACGGCTCCTCATTGAGGTAGTAGCGGATCATCTCCGGCACATAGGCATAGACCACCTTATCATCCGCCACCCCTGTACCCGGCGCATTGGCCAACGCCACCCGCCCCTCGCGGTACACCTCCATCAACCCCGGCACCCCCAGCATCGAATCCGCACGGAACGCCTGAGGGTCTAAAAATTCATCATCCAAGCGACGATAGATCACATCAATGCGGCGCAGTCCTTTCGTGGTGCGCATTTGCAAATACCCATCCACCACCACCAAGTCGCGGCCTTCCACCAATTCCACCCCCATCTGCTGGGCGAGGAAGGAATGCTCATAATAGGCCGAGTTGTAGATGCCGGGGGTGAGCACCACGACGGTCGGGTTGGGCAATTGGGGTGGCGCGAGATTGAGCAGCGTTTCCAACAGATGGCTGGGGTAATCATCCACGGGTTGGATCGCCATGGTTTGGAAAATATTCGGGAAGGTGCTCTTCATCACCCGCCGATTTTCCAGCACGTAGGACACCCCCGACGGCACGCGCAAATTATCTTCGAGGACGTACCATTGGCCGTCGCGATCGCGCACCAAATCCGTCCCCGTAATGTGACACCAAATCTCCTGGGGCGGCGTTAACCCCACACAGGGCTTCAGAAAACCAGGGGCAGACTCCACAATCTCACGGGGCACAATGCCATCATTGAGAATGTGTTGCTCTCCATAAATATCCGCGAGAAACAGATTCAGCGCCCTGATTCGTTGCTGCAAACCCTGGGCAATCCATTGCCAATCTTGGGCCGCAATAATCCGGGGAATAATATCAAAGGGGAAAACCCGCTCCACACCCTGGTTATCGCTGTAAACATTGAACGTCACCCCCAGCTTAAACAAGGCAATTTGAGCCGTTTTTTGATGTTGTTCGAGTTCTTGGGGGCTGAGTTTGCGCATCCAATCAATGAGGGGAGCCGCCGACGGACGGGGGGTTCCAGATGCTTCAAACAATTCATCGTAAAACGCTTCAGCTTGGGGATCGTATGAGTCCATAGTCACAAAACGGTGGGGAGGGTCAAAAACCCAATGCCTTTTTAGCTTTAGGGAAAGCCACCCAGATTTTTGTAGTCCAGGCTACAGGTCTTTGATTGCCGTTCCCACGCCCAATAAAATGATAGGATTGCATTTGCTGTCTAGGTTAAGGGTTAGGGCATGGCCGAAACACTGTTTTTTAATGCGTTACGGGAAGCAACCGACGAAGAAATGGCACGGGATGAAACCGTGTTCGTACTCGGTGAGGACGTGGGACAGTACGGTGGGTCGTATAAAGTCACAAAAGGGCTATACGAAAAATATGGCGAACTCCGGGTGCTCGATACCCCGATCGCAGAAAATAGCTTCAGTGGGATGGCAGTCGGGGCGGCAATGACCGGCCTCCGCCCGATTATTGAAGGGATGAACATGGGCTTTTTGCTCCTGGCCTTCAACCAAATTGCCAACAATGCCGGGATGCTGCGCTACACATCCGGCGGTAACTTTAAAATTCCGGTGGTAATCCGGGGGCCGGGCGGGGTGGGGCGACAATTGGGCGCGGAACATTCCCAACGCCTTGAAGCCTATTTTCACGCGGTGCCAGGGTTGAAGATCGTGGCCTGCTCCACCCCTTATAATGCCAAGGGCTTACTGAAGGCGGCGATTCGGGATGAAAACCCGGTGCTGTTTTTTGAACATGTGTTGCTGTACAACCTCAAAGAGCAGTTGCCCGACCATGAATATATTTGTGCGCTGGATAAGGCGGAAGTGGTGCGGCCTGGTAGCGATGTGACGATCCTCACCTATTCGCGGATGCGCCACCACTGCACCCAGGCGATGAAGTTGATCGAAAAAGAAGGTCTCGGCTATGACCCGGAAATCATTGATTTGATTTCCCTCAAGCCCTTTGATATGGACGCGATCGCAGACTCTGTGCGCAAAACCCACAAGGTAATCATCGTCGAAGAATGTATGAAAACCGGGGGGATTGCCGCCGAACTCAGTGCGCTGATCAACGAACAACTCTTTGACGAACTCGATGCCCCCGTGATGCGGCTGTCGTCCCAAGACATTCCCACCCCCTATAACGGTATGCTCGAACACCTTACGATTATTCAACCGCCGCAAATCGTCGAAGCGGTGAAAAGTCTGATGACATTGCAGGTTTAGTCTCCGATGCAGAAACAAAGTCTCACCTTTGCCACGATTATTGGTCTTGTGTTGGCGGCGATCGCGCTTTTGGTCATTCTCCCGATTAACCAAGGGCTCGACCTCAAAGGCGGCGCACGCCTCACGCTGCAAGTGCAGCCCACGGAAACCATCACCAACATCACCCCGGAAAACCTCACCGATGCCAAAACGGTGATCGAAAACCGGGTGAATGGGTTAGGGGTCTCCGAACCGCTGATCCAAACGGTGAACCCCGATAAAATTGTCGTGCAGTTGCCGGGGGTGAGCAGCACTGAGCAGGCCGAACAGGTGTTAGGTGAGACGGCGCAACTGGAATTCCGGGCCCAAAAACCCGGCACGGAGGGGCAAGTGCAAGTGGAATCCCAACTGCAAGCTGTCGCCCAAGCCACCCTCGACACCTTGAGCAGCGATCCGGAGGCAACGCCCGCAGATATCGCCCAAGCGCGGGAAGCTTTGGCCCAGGCCAATGCCGCGATCGCTGACCTTTTTGAAGACAGCGACTTCACCGGCGAATACCTCACCAATGCCGTCGCCGCTCCCCTTAATACCGGCGGCGATCAATGGCAAGTGGAAATCATCTTCAATGAACAAGGCGGCCAAATGTTCGCCGACCTCACGAAAGCGGTGGCCGGAACCGGGCGCGGCCTGGGGATCTTCCTCGATAATGTGCTGATTAGTTCGCCCCGTGTCGATGCCCAATATGCCGAAACCGGGATCACAGGGGGACGCGCCTCGATCAGCGGCAGCTTTGACCTCGAAAGTGCCACCAACCTCGCCATCCAACTGCGCGGCGGCGCACTCCCCTTCCCGATTGAATTGGTGGAAAACCGCACCATCGGCGCAACTTTGGGGCGCGACAGTGTGAACCGCAGCTTGATCGCGGGGATTTCCGGGCTGGTGTTGGTGTTGGTGTTTATGGTGGTGTATTACCGTCTGCCGGGGGCGTTGGCTGATGTGTCCCTGGTGATTTACACGATTCTGACCCTGGCTTGCTACTCCTTGATCGGCGTGACGCTGACGCTGCCGGGGATTGCGGGGTTTATCCTCAGTATCGGGATGGCGGTGGATGCCAATGTGCTGATTTTTGAACGGACGCGGGAAGAACTGCGATCGGGGAAAACCCTCTACCGCTCGGTGGAATCAGGGTTTTATCGCGCCTTTTCGAGCATCCTGGATAGTAATGTGACGACCTTGATTGCTTGTGGGGCGTTGTTTTGGTTGGGGTCGGGGTTGGTGAAAGGGTTCGCGCTCACCTTGGCGATCGGGGTGGGGGTGAGTATGTTTACGGCACTGACCTGTAGCCGCACGCTGCTGTTGTTGGTGGTGCTGGGGGTGCCGGGGGTGCGACAACAACCGGAACTCTTTTGCCCCAATTTGCCCACGAATCCCGCCAATTGATCACCGGGATGAGGGGCTAGGAATTGATTATTGGGTTCTGGATAAAAAGCAATGCGACTGAATATTATTAAGCAGCGGCGACTCTGGTGGGGGATTTCCTTGGGGGCGATCGCCCTCAGCCTGATTGCCATGGCGATCTCGTTTCAACAGTTTGGCTCTCCCATTCGCCCCGGCTTGGATTTTGTCGGGGGAACCCGGCTGCAACTGACCTTAGCCTGTGCGGACACCGAAACCTGTGCAGATGCCATTGATGTGTCCACGGTGCGAGAGGCGATCGCGCCCCTCGGTCTTGACAACAGTGCCATCCAAGTCGTCGAAGACTACAGCCTCTCGATCCGGAGTAATACCCTGGACGTGGAGGAACGCACCACCGTGATTGACGCGCTGACTGAAGCGATCGGGGCGTTCGATCTGCAAGCCATTCAAGTGGACACCGTCGGGCCAACGGTGGGCGAAGAACTACTCACCGCTGGGGTGCGGGCTTTGTTGGCATCCTTTTTCGGGATTGTGGTCTATCTCAGTTTTCGCTTTCGTTTTGACTATGCTGTGTTTGCGATCGTTGCTCTGTTTCACGATGTGCTAATCACGGCGGGGGCGTTTGCGCTGCTAGGATTCACCACCGGCAACGAGATTGACAGCTTGTTTTTGGTCGCCCTGCTGACCATCATCGGGTTTTCTGTCAATGATACGGTGGTGATCTACGATCGCATTCGAGAAATCGACGATGCCAGCGAACCGGGCATCTCCATTGATGTGATCGTCGATGAAGCCGTCAATCAAACCCTAACCCGCTCCATCAACACCAGTTTGACGACCATTCTGCCCTTGGTGGCGATTTTCCTCTTCGGCGGTCAAACCCTGCAATATTTCGCCTTTGCGTTGATTATTGGCTTCCTCGCCGGGGCCTATTCCAGTATTTTCATCGCCAGCACCCTCCTCGCTTGGTGGCGTGAACGGCAAGAAATCCCCGCCGACGCTGAGCCGCTCCCCGCGCAACTTTCCGACGAAGCGTGAAGCCCATGGCTCTGCCTCCTGACCAAGAACAACGCCTCTATCGTCTCCATCGCCTCACGGTGTATGGGCGTTGGGGCGTGGTGGTGGCTTCGTGGTTGGTGCTCGCTCCCGTGGCGCTGTGGGGGATGCGGGATCAGTTGGCCCTGTTGCAGGATTATTTCACCTGGGCGGGATTGCGCTATGGGCTGATTTTTCATCCTTGGAGCGCGATCGCCCTCAGTTTTTGCCTCGCCATCACCGCCAGCGTTCTCGTTTGGCAAAGTCGCAATATTCTCTTTGGCTTACCCCAGCGCGAACGTCAACGCCTCGCCAAAAAGCTGGACTATATTGAACGCCAAGGCCAGCAGCATCCCCTCTGGCGTTGGATTCACCAGACCCCGCCGCCCTAATTTGCCCATGAAACCCCAATTCAAAACCCGCCAAGCCTGGGAACAGACCCAAACCCTGATGCAACCCACCCTAATTCGCGTCGTGGATCAACTGCGCCAATGGGTGGACGAATCAACCTGGGAGGGAGAATATGAAGATATTGAAGACCCGTTGCCGGGGTTTCAATTACGGCTTCAGCAGGGCGATCGCACCCATGTTTTGAATCTGTGGGACTTGTGCTTTCAAGTGTGTTTTTTGAACTATCCCGCGCCCCACAGCACCGATGCAGACCCCGAAGTAGACGTTGACCCCCAGCTTTTGGATGCAGCGGGAGAGGTGGACTGGAACATCCTCGACGAGAAGGTGCGTCAGGTATTGACAACCACGTTTGCGGACTTAGACCCCTCGTCTTGAATTTCCAGTACAGTAGGATCGACGCAATTCCCCCCTCGCTCCATGACTCTGATTCATTCTGAAACGTGGCATACCTGGGTCGATCTGATCTGCACCGTTCTCTTCATCTGCACGGTGATTTTGGCCTTTTGGTTCGCCTCACGCATGGATTAATGCCGCCCTTCCCTCACCTCGCCGCCTTGATTTTAGCCGGGGGGCAAAGCTCACGGATGGGAACCGACAAAGCCCGCCAACGGTGGCACGGCGTTCCACTGCTGCGGCAGGTTTACGATCGCATCTCCCCCCTCGCGACCCCGATCTATTGCCTCACCCCTTGGCCGGAGCGATACCGTGACCTTTTGCCCTCGACTTGTATTTTTTTGCCAGAACACAATCCTGGCCAAGGCCCTGCTGTGGCCTTAGGAGCTGCGATCGCTCACCTCAACCCGCCGCCGCCTTGGCTCCTTGTCACCGCCTGCGATCTCCCCTGTTTAAACTCGACCCTCTTGCAAACCTGGGCGGATCAACTCCCTCACCTCGCCTCAAACCGTCTCGCAGCCATTCCGCAACAGTCCGACCCCCCGCGCTGGGAACCCCTCTGCGGATTCTATCGGGGTACAATCGGCCCAACCTTACAGGCGTATCTTGCCCAAGGGGGGCGATCGCTCCAGGGCTTTCTCGCGCACATTCCGGTGCAGCCCTTGCCCATTGCGGAGGGCGATCGCTCCAGCTTTCACAACTGCAACACCCCCCAAGATCTCAAAATCCCCCCCGACTAGCATCGGCAGAGATTCAAAGATAGTCCCCTCCGTTGAGGGGTGGGGTTCGGGTTAAATCACACCCGGACCACGACCACCCGGCGTATTAATGTCTTTGCGCTTTTGCGCCTCGGCGACTTCCTCCTCTCGGAGTTGTTCGCGGCGATCGCCCGGCTCATTAACGTACATTTCTGGTTCAATCGCAAAGTTATTTAAAAGACCTTCACGATCTGCGGTGTAACCTGCGGTGGTGTCAATTGAACCATCCTGAGATTCCGGCAATTCTTTATAATCTTCGCCCTCTCGTTCGATCCGAGCCGCTGTCTCAGCCGAGACAATGTTGCGATCGTATTGAGCACCTTCGGGGGGAGTATTGGGGGTGCTTTCGGGTTGAGTGTTTTGGGTTGGGTAATTCATTGATTACACCTCATTGTGACAACGTAAAAATTAAGACTGGGTGAGACGAATCCAATTGAAGAGACAGATCCTCTCAGCTCTGCCAAGTCTTAGGCATCGGATTCAACTTTAGGAACCAAATCAGGGCGTTCTTTGTCCTGCCAGCCGATGGGGCGTTTGGAGTTATACCAAGCAATTGATCCGAGGGTAATGGCGAGGATAAATCCCAGTCCGAGAGTAAAGGTTAAACCAATCGGAGTATGAACAACTGCTTCGATATGGTTGAGACTTGAAAGGGTCATAAATTAACTGTTATTGATGTCTTCACTATTCAAGGTAACGCGATCGCACTGCCTCAAACCTCTGTCAAAATGAAGAATGTTCCCTCTTTCAGAAGAGAGAGAGGGTCAATACAGAGAATCCTGTGGGAGCTAACTTTGGCGGACTGGAATTCTGATCACGAACTCAGTGCCTTGTCCAGGGGTCGAATGGCACGTCAGCGTCCCCCCATGTTTTTCGGTCACCACTTGGTAGCTGATCGACAGACCCATTCCCGTGCCTTTGCCCACATCCTTTGTCGTAAAGAACGGGTTAAAAATGCGATCGCGCACCGAGTCTGGCATCCCACGGCCATTATCCGCAATGGCGATCACCGCTGTTTGCTCGCCTTCGAGATCGGTTTTGATGGTGATGGTGGGCGTGCCGGGAGTCTGAGCGTCGAAGGTGTCCTCAAGGGCATCAATCCCGTTCGTCAGAATATTCATAAACACCTGGTTCAGTTGGCCCGGGAAGCATTCGATACGCGGCAACGTACCATAGTCGCGATTGATGATGATTTCGGGGCGATCGCTCTGCTTCTTAAGACGATGGTGCAAAATCATCACCGTGCTATCGATCCCCTCATGGATATCCGCATCCTTGAGATCCACCTCATCCATGCGCGAAAAGTTACGCAAAGACAGCACAATCGTCCGGATACGATCCGCCCCCACCTTCATCGAGGCGAGGAGTTTGGGCAAGTCTTCAGTTAAAAAATCGAGATCAAGATCCTCAACCGCTGCCTCGATAGCCGCTCCAGGTTCTGGAAACGCCTCCTGATAGAGTCGAACAATCTCCAGCAAATCATGGGTGTATCCCTTAGCGTGGGTCAAATTGCCAAAAATAAAGTTAACCGGATTATTAATCTCATGGGCAATCCCCGCCACCAATTGACCCAAACTCGACATCTTTTCTGCTTGGATCATTTGTAACTGCGTTTGCTTCAGTTCTTCTAACGTTTTTTCTAAGGTTTCACTGTATGCGTTGATCTGCGCTTCCGCTTGCTTACGCTCCGTAATATCAATTCCGTACCCAATGCGGCCAATCACATTACCTTCCGTGTCTTTCTCCAGAGACAGCGCGATCAAAACATCAATTTCTTGGCCGGCTTTATTGATGATTTGGGTTTCGACTTCATGCTGTCCTTTGGCTTTTAGCGGCTCAATAATGCCGGTGCGGAGGTAGTGATGCAGACGTTCAGGATAGAGCATTCTGACATGTTGACCGATCGCTTCTTGGGCTGTATATCCATACAGGTCTTCTGCCCCCTTGCCCCAAGTTGTGATGATGCCGTCATTGTCCAGAGCAATAATCGCGCCTTTAACTTGATCGAGCAGTTTGGCCTGTTTTCGGAGGGCTGCTTCGGCTTCTTTTTGCTCAGTGATATCACGAGCCGTTGCATAGATCACCTGAGCGTCTAGATCCGGGGCGGAAGTCCAAGATAGCCAGCGATAGGAACCATCCTTACAGCGATAGCGGTTTTCAAAGGAAACCACTCGTTCACCTTCCGTAATTTCACTGGCGGCAGCCACGGTCGAATCTTGATCATCCGGATGAACAAAGGCAATAAACGGCTGGGCAAAAAATTCGGCTTGGGTGTAGCCTAAGTTGCGTTCAAACGCTGGATTGACCCGTTTGAAGTGGCCGTCAAATCCGGCAATCCCCAACATATCTTCGGTTAGTTCAAAGAAGCTGTTCAGTTCAAAACTGCGCTGGGCCAGTTGAGTTTCGAGGCGTTGATTGATGGCTTCAAGATCTTGGTTTGCTTGTGCTAGGGCCAGTTCTGCTTCTTTTTGGCGCGTGATCACTTCTGTGAACATGATCAAGCCCCCCACATCGCCCGATTCAGTATGCCACGGACGAACTTCCCACTTGAGCCAGTCAGTGCCCCCATCGGAGCGGGGAAAGGCTTCTTCCTCTCGGCGTTCGATCGCACCTTGCAAACAGTTTTGATGGATTACTTTCCATTCCTCGCCAATTTCCGGAAAGATATCATAATGGCATTGACCAATAATATTGCGATCGCCGAGTCCATAGTCTTCGAGCCAACGACGACTTGCGATGATGTAGCGTAAGTCTGTGTCAAAGAGGGCGATCGCAGCGGGGGTATGCTCAACCAAGAGCCGCAACGGATGGAATGCAGAGGTGTCCTGGAGACCAGCAGGAAGGGAAAAATCCATATTGACAAGTCGCAACAATTTTTTCTCAATGATAATCGATGGGATTGTGAGCGTATGGGTTGCGGAAATACTATTTTGGTCAGGAATTTATCCCGGAACAACGAGTGCTTGAGTCAAAACGAAGCCAACTTTGAAATAGCCTCGTAGAAGTCTCACCATGCTGAAGAATTAGTACAGCACTGGGCCCAATCCAAAACAAACGGGGTTTGCCATCGAGCGGGGTTGCAGCACAAAATCCACAAATCACCTGCCATGTTGATGGCCAGGGTGCGGTAGGATTGCGAGAATTGACACGTTGATATGCGGCTATTGATGTCTGATCCCGAACTTACCCACCCAGACAATACTGAAAGTGCATCCCCCTCACCGGAGCCCGCGCCGACACCGCCGTCGGATGATCTCACCCAAGGGTTAGCGATTCCGCCGCAAGTTGCCAAGGGGAAAGGCAAATCTCCTGGCAAACCGCCGGCAACATCGCCAGCGAGCGGCGACACGGAATCGAGTCTGGAACCCCCCCCC
>CAZCWE010000016.1:17292-19274 GCA_964502285.1 uncultured Spirulina sp.
TAGTTCTCCAGCTTATCAGGCGACAAGTTAAACCGGCGGTGGTCGTCATCTCCAGACTTTTCGCCATCGCGACCACGGCGGCCCACCCGCCGCGCGCGGCCATGCCCATGACCTGCCCGCGAATCCGCGCGGGGTTCGTGGTCAGCGCGTATAGCCCGCCAGAGCCCCCCCCCGCCACAGGCTTAAAAAATGTCTCGGCTCAGGTGCGGTTGACGGGTCAGGATGGCGTGGTGCGCGTTTTGTTGCCGGACATGGATAAAACCCCTTGGCTGGAAGTGTGGGAACGACTGAAGCAACGGCTCGCCACGGGGGAACGCTTTTGGCAGGGGGGCGCGATCGCACATCTCGTCGCGGGCAAACATCTCCTCGACGGGCGGCAATTGCAAGCGATCGCCGAAGCCCTGGCCAGCGTGGATCTGGATTTACAACTTGTTGCCACCAGTCGCCGCCAAACCGCCGTCGCCGCGGCCGGAGCGGGCTATTCCGTCGAGCAAACGGGCCCCCACCTGGCGAAACCCAACCCCACCGCCAACGCTTGGGCCGAACCCCTCTACCTCAAATCCACGGTGCGCTCTGGGGTCGAGGTCAGCCATCCGGGGACGATTGTGGTGTTTGGGGATACGAATCCGGGCAGTGAGCTGATCGCGGCGGGGGATATTGTCGTGGTGGGTCGCCTGCGGGGCATTGCCCATGCGGGGGCAGAGGGGAATCGCGCCTGTCAGATTTTTGCCCTCAAAATGGAGGCGATGCAGTTACGGATTGCGGAGGCGATCGCCCGTCCCCCCGAAACCCCCGTCGATCAGCTTTACCCCGAAATCGCCTACATGACCACCGCCGGGATTCGTCTTGCCTCGGCCCATGGCTTTTTCAAAACCCATTCCTTTTCGCGTCCGACCGAAAGTTGGATAGAATCACCCTGAGGACGACGATGCGGGGTGTCGTGCAATCCCTAGACGGAATCAATCCCGGATATGATGGAAACTTTAAACGCTGACTGGCTCACCGGTTAAAACTTTTATGACTCGAATTATCGTTGTGACCTCTGGGAAGGGGGGTGTAGGCAAAACGACAACAACCGCTAATCTGGGCACTGCCTTAGCTCAACGGGGCCATAAAGTGGTGCTGGTGGATGCGGATTTTGGTTTGCGGAATCTGGATTTGCTCCTGGGTTTAGAAAATCGGGTGGTTTATACGGCGGTGGAAGCGATCGCGGGCGAATGTCGCCTCGAACAAGCCCTCGTTAAAGACAAACGCCAACCCAGTCTTGCCCTCCTCCCCGCCGCCCAAAACCGCAATAAAGAATCCGTCACCCCCGAACAAATGAAAAAGCTGGTGATGGCGCTGCAAAAAGCCTTTGACTATATTGTGGTGGACTGTCCAGCGGGGATTGAACTGGGCTTTCGCAATGCGATTTCGGCGGCCAACGAAGCCATCATTGTCACCACCCCCGAAGTGACCGCCGTGCGCGATGCCGATCGCGTCATTGGCCTCCTCGAAGCCAATGATATTCGCGCCATTCGGCTTATTGTCAATCGCATTCGCCCCTCGATGGTGGAAATGCAAGACATGATGAGTGTCGAAGATGTTTTAGAAATTTTGGCCGTGCCCCTGTTGGGGATTATTCCGGATGATGAGCGGATTATTACGGCCAGTAATCGCGGCGAACCGATCGCCCTCAGTCAAGAGCGATCATTACCAGCGATCGCGTTTAGTAACATTGCCCGCCGTTTGGATGGGGAAGAGGTGCCATTTCTGGATCTTATGGCAGCCCATAACAATTTGTTCAATCGAATTCGTCGCTTCTTCCGAGGGTCAAGTTAACGTTAACTAAAAGCGAATTGTGGTCATGGTGAAGCCTTTTTGGGACGCGATTAATGGGCTATGGGGGCAACTGTTCAACCGAACAGCCGCCGATAGTCGCAGTACAGCAAAACAGCGACTCCAACTCGTGATCGCCCACGATCGCGCCGGCCCGCGACCCG
>CAZCWE010000016.1:19284-20723 GCA_964502285.1 uncultured Spirulina sp.
AGATTCTCACCGTCCTCGCCCGCTATGTGGACATTGATTCGGACGAGTCGGAATTTTCCCTCTCTAGCGATGCTCGGACTACATCATTGGTGGCGAATCTCCCGATCCGACGTATCCACACCGGAAGCCCCCCCCCAGAGGAGCCGACCCCTGCCACGCAGGATGATGCGCCAACCCTCAGCCTCGACACAACCCCATCCGACTTAACCTCGTCCGATCCTGACACAATCGTTTTGGAACCCACCGACCCAGAACCGGAGCCTGCGAAGTCTGCGGAGGCGATCGCCCCTGCGGTGGAATCCACCCCTTCAGAGGATGAATCTCCCGATTCTCCCCCAGCCAACACCAACGACACCGGAACGGCTGAGATCCCCCCTGAATCGGAGCCTGAGACTTCCTCTCCTTTGGAGCTAGAACCGGTAACCCCCTCTCCCCCTGAATCCTCAGCCGCAGTACCAACAGACTCGACCGAATCAACCGCATCCACCCCCGCAGACGGCAAACGCCCCGACCCCTACGCCGCGACGATTCCCCCCAAACCGGCCGAATCCCCAGCCATCCCTGAGCCAACACCGGCCCCGCCGCCCCCAGAGACGGCCGGGGAAATCGAAACCCAGGCCAATGATGATGAGTTGCGATCGCCCTGGGATGATTAGCGGTTGAGTGTTCCCATTTTCCTAACCTTTCTCGTTTAATGGAAGCAGTGGTTTGGATGGTGTGTGATGAAGTGGCAAACTGTGGGTTTGGTGGGATTGACCCTGCTGGCGGTGGTTCCAGCCGGGAGCGCGAGTGCTGCTGTGGTGGCGGGACGGTGTCAGGAAGAGGATTTACGAGCGGCGATCGCGCAAGCTGCCCCCCGTGAGGTGATTCGCTTCGACTGTCCCCGCCGCCACACGATCCGCCTCACCCGTCCCCTGATGATTACGCAATCCCTGACCTTGGAAGGATCGCGGGACTTAACCCTCGATGGCGGTCAGCAAACCCGGTTGATCGAAGTGGCGGATCGGGTCGAGTTGACGGTACATCGTTTGCGCCTCACCCAGGGGCGGGCCCAGGGGCGCGGCATGGCGGGGGCCGGGGGCGCGATCCGCATCGGCACAGAGAGTCGGTTAACGATTTGGCAGAGTGAGTTACGGGATAATGTGGCGGAAGGGCTGGGGGGCGGTGCGATTTTTGCCGATCATCGTAGCGTGGTGCGCATTAATGACAGTCACTTGAGCAACAATCGCACCGATGGCAATGATCAGCAGGGCAAAAGTGAGCGGGCGGGGGGCGCGATCGCCGTCGCCAGTGCCGGCAAGACCACCGTAATTAACAGCCGTTTTGAGGAGAATCGCGGCTTGAATGGCGGCGCGATCAATACCGTGCTGGGGTCGCTGTTTGTGCGCGATAGTCTGTTTCGGGGCAACGATAGCAGCGCGGGGGGGCAGGTGTGGAGT
>CAZCWE010000017.1:0-1791 GCA_964502285.1 uncultured Spirulina sp.
TTTGGACACACCTTGGTTGTCCATCCACAATGCGAGGCATTTGTTTTGGATGAACTGCGCTGTCCGAATTGCCGCGTCAATCTGGGCAAATTGACTAAGTTTTCCATAGACTTTACACTCTAATGTCAGCATGGATTTATGCTAATGTATCGAGCTAGAATTAATAGGGTATCTGAATAGAGTGGATTTGCCCTTGCTCAGTTCGTTAGTGGGCTTGCGTTGATCTCCCGCTCACCCGATCGGGTCTAACGGGAGTCGTTCACTCACATTACAGGTAAACTCAGGGGATTAAAATCACAGGTACATCGCAGTTAATATTACTTACGCAGAAATTGGGCTATGGCACGTCGCTTTAAGGGGCTTACAGATACGGGGGTTGTCCGCTCAGTCAACCAAGATGATTTCCACATCGATCCTGAGGGGCGGTTTTTCATTGTTGCCGATGGGATGGGCGGTCACGCCGGGGGGCAAGAAGCCAGTCACATCGCCACCGAAACGATCAAGACCTATCTTGATGAAAACTGGAACGCCACAATCACCACCCCCGATCTCCTCGAAAAGGCGATTTGGGAAGCCAATCAAGATATTCTCGACGACCAAGACACCCATCCCGAACGGGCGGACATGGGAACCACCGTCGTGGTCTTAGCGTTCCGGGACGAAGCCCCCTGGTGTGCTCATATTGGCGATTCTCGGTTTTATCGCCTGCGTCAGGATGACCTAGAACAGATCACCGAAGATCAAACCTGGGTGGCACGGGCGATGAAAATGGGCGACCTCTCCCCGGAAGATGCCCGGCACCATCCCTGGCGTCATGTGTTGTCCCAATGTTTGGGACGGCGCGACCTGCATCAGTTGGATATTCAGCAAGTGGAAATTTTGCCGGGCGATCGCTGCCTCCTCTGTAGTGACGGCCTCACCGAAGAAGTCCACGATCGCGAAATTCTCACCCACCTCAGCAACAACGACGACTGCGAAGCCGCCGCCGCTGCCCTGATCAACGCCGCGAAAACCAATGGCGGCTCCGATAACATCACCGTCGTCATCCTCGTGGAAGCCTAACCATTTCCACTGAATCCCCCTGCTCACGTTCCTATGGTATCGCTGGCCCGTCGTAACCTGTTTGAAGATTTGCCCCGCTTCCTGGTGGCACAGGCCGGCATTATGTTCGCGGTCAGCCTCGTCACGATTCAAACCGGGATTCTCCAGGGGTTTACCCGTTCGACGACCCTGTTGATCGATCAATCCAAAGCCGATTTATGGATCACGTCGGATCAATTTGTCTATTTAGAACTGACCGAACCCATTGCCCTGGCCACCCTCACCATTGCCGCTGAGGTGGAGGGGGTCGAAAAAGCTGAAGCCGTGATGCGGGGGTTTGGGCGGTGGTATATTCCCAACGAGGAGTTAACCTCGGTGCGGATTTTTGGCTTTGATCCCCAGGGGGAATTGTTTGTGCCGGGTCTCCTGCAAGCGGGCAAGATCGAGGATCTCACAAAGCCCTACACGATTTTGGTGGATCAGAGCAATCTGGATTCGCTGCATTTGGACGGGGTGGGCGATCGCGCCCGCATCGACTCCCTGCCCACCACCATCGTCGGTGTCACCAAAGACACCCAATCCATCGCCTCAAGCTCCTATATCTTCACCTCCCTGGAAAACGCCAACGCCTACACCAATTCAGGCTTTTCCTCCGAAGTGCAATGCCGCTACGACGAAGGCGACCTCAACTGCGTCAACACCTACACCGCCGACAATCCCCTCGCCACCCCCCCCCCCCCCCCCCCCCCC
>CAZCWE010000017.1:1801-8186 GCA_964502285.1 uncultured Spirulina sp.
AAACCCCCAGCCCCCGAACCCCTCAACCAAGCCACCCCGATCACCTTCATTCTGATCAAAGCCGCCAACCCTGAGGATCTAGAGGGGTTAAAAGCACGGCTCACGGATCAACTGCCCGGCACCAAAGTCTTCACCACGGAAGAACTCTCGGACATCACCCGCACCTATTGGCAGCGTCGCACCGGCATCGGCTTTATCTTGGGACTGGGGACAACGGTGGGGGTGATTGTGGGCATGGTGATTGTGGGGCAAATTCTCTACGCTTCGGTGTCAGACCACATTAAAGAATTTGGCACCCTCAAGGCTATGGGCGCATCCGATCGCTTCATCTACAGCATCATCATTGAGCAAGCCCTCTGGATGTCGGTGTTGGGCTATTTACCGGGGATGGCGCTCTGTTTGGGGGTGTCCTATTGGGCGATCACCACCCAGGGCATTCTGATTTTGATTACGCCCCTCACGGCGGCGGGGGTGCTCGTGGTGGCGATGGGGATGTGTGTGGGGTCGGCGCTGTTCGCGATCCAAAAAGTGACGCGGGTTGATCCGGCGATCGTGTTTAAGGCTTAGGGGCGATCCTCACGGCTTCTGGTCGGGGGGGGATTCTCCATCGGGGGCGATCGCATCCCGTTCCGTGCGCACCCATTGGGCTTCGGGGCGAACGAGAAAGCGGAAATAGAGGGGGATTTTCCAAAGGATGTAAAACGGGATCGAGAGGAGAGTGAGGGCGGGTAAATCTTGGCGGCCAAACTTGAACCAAGCCGCGAGGATCGCCGTCAGGAGTAATAGACCGGCGATCGCGCCCAGGGCCACCGGCCAGATCCACAGCCACCCCACCGCCCACAAGCCCAGGGAGATCCCCATCGCCCCCACCCACATCACCACCAAC
Source organism: uncultured Spirulina sp. (assembly GCA_964502285.1). Taxonomy (GTDB): domain Bacteria; phylum Cyanobacteriota; class Cyanobacteriia; order Cyanobacteriales; family Spirulinaceae; genus Spirulina. The sequence continues at coordinate 2,688 of CAZCWE010000017.1, forward strand.
AAGGACAAGGGGGGAACCGCCAACTCTAGCCCCAGGGTGAGCAGGTCTAACCGGCCTTGCTGGATACCCGCAGCCCAGAGTTGGGGGACAAAGGTGGTGAGGGTGTTGAGGTGGCCATGCTCCCAGCGAGTGCGTTGGCTTGTGGCGGCGGCGGCTTGGCTGGGGAGCCGTCCTAACACCAAGGTGGTGGGGCAAAACTGGGGGGAATGGCCCGCGATCGCTAAATCCAACCCCAACTTCATATCTTCGACAATTTCCCCGCTGGCCAAATTCACCGTCCGGATCACCTCCCAGGGAAACGCCATCCCCGTCCCCGTCAACAAACAGGATTGCCCCCCTTGCCACAATCCCAACGGCCGCACTAGGTTTTTCACCTTAAACGCAAATGCCGAAACCGCATCTTTGGCCTGGGGGTGGTCGGGTTTTTCCATCAAATACAGGGACTGAATCGGTCGATTTAAGCCCTGCGCTTGGGCGGCAATTTGTTTCACCGTGCCCGGCTGCACATCACAATCGGCGTCAATCATCACCACCACCGCCGGGGGATCGGGGGCAAGATGTTGCAGGCCAAAATCAAGGGCGTAGCCTTTGCCCCGTTGCTGGTCGTTGTGGCGTTCGAGGACGGTCACCCCTAGTTCTTGGGCAATGGCGGCGGTGTCGTCGCTGCAATTGTCCGCCACCACAATAATCTGGGTTGGGTCATCCACTTCTGTGAGGAGTTGCGTGAGGGTGCGGCGAATCCCCAGGGCTTCGTTGTGGGCGGGAATGAGGATCGCCGTGGCGGGCATGGCGAGGGTGCGGCTGAGGGAGGTGGCACGGGCTGCGATCGCCGCGAGACATTCTAGCCACAACACACCACAGAGGAGCAAAATCCCCGCCATCACCACCAGCATCACACCTGAAACGATTCCGATCATTATGTTCAATCCTTCTAGAAAATGTGGGGCGTTTCATTGTCCCAGCTACCCTGCCCGAAAACCGGAGCTTAAAGCCCTTGGGCTGCCGCTTGCAAGTCACGAATCGAAAAAATGGCCTCAAACGCTAACCCCTGTTCGGCGTAACAGGCCTCGCCGCCCTGTTCACGATCCACCAGTGCCATAATTTTTGTCACGGTATAGCCCGCATTGCGTAACTGCTCCACCGCCTGGAGGGCCGATTTCCCCGTCGTGACCACATCTTCGAGCACCACCACATGGGCCCCCGCCGGGAGATTCGGCCCTTCGATATAGGCTTTGGTGCCGTGACCCTTGGGCTGCTTGCGCACGATCAGGGCGGGGATGGGATGGGCTTCGAGTTCGGACACTAAACTCACCGCCGTCACCATCGGGTCAGCCCCCAGGGTGAGGCCGCCCACGGCATGGGTGTCGGGGGGCAACATCGCCCAGAGCAGCCGCCCCACGGTTAAGGCTCCGTCAGCGCGGAGGGTGACTTGCTTGCTGTTGATGTAGTAGGTGCTTTTTTGACCGGAGGAGAGGACAAAATCACCTTCTTGGTAGGCAAATTGGAGAAGGAGATCGAGGAGGTGTTGGCGTAGGTCAGCGATCGCAATGGTCATGATCCCAAGTGATTCCAAAAAAAAGCTTTAATCCCAGTAAACCGCAAACCGGAACCGAATGGAAACCAAGCAAACCAGGGGATTGGAACAGCCTAAACCTCCGCCTCTGGCTGGGCTTCAAAAGCGGGGCAATAGCCATCGGGAGTCACGGCAAACCCATAGAGGGGCGATTGAGGATTATTACAGGTTTTGCCCTGCAAGTATTGGCAATTGCGGCAACATTCTTGCCCGGCTTGGATGCGGTGGGCGTTGCTTTGGCGCAAGAGTTCCCGTTGGGACAGGCCGCGCAGGATCAATTCATTCCCCTGCCAGCGGGCTTCGACTAATCCGGTATCGGCAAAGGTAGACCAGATCGGATTGTGGCTCAAGGCAGAGGGTAAGGCGATGGTCACGGTGGCATCGAGTTCGCTGATTTCCCCTTCGTAGGTGGTGAGGATCGGGGCGGCGGGTTGAATGAAGCGATCGCCCACGGGCAACTCTAGGGTGACATCGTTGCGGGGGGCGTGGAGTTTGTAGCGGCTTTGGAGTTCTTCGAGGCTGGTGAGTTCAGCGATCGCCGCCGGGGAACCATGGACAAAAAGAATATGTTGCGGGCGAATGTTGTGGATCAGTTGCGTGGTGTTGCGGCCGTCGCTGTGGTCGGTGAGGGTGTAGGAATCGAGGCTCACCGTGTCGTGATAATGGAGGGCTTCAATATCAATCTGGACATCGTGGTGATGTTCCGGCATCAACACCGTCCAGGCTTGGGGCGATCGCGCCTCCAATTGTTGCCAGTCCTCCATCCGGTTGGTGAGCAAAATACAGGGCTTGTCCGGGGTGGCTGCGGCGGTGAAACGGCTCACCGTGGGTAAAATTTGGTCATCCCAAAACAGCGGTTGATGGCGGGAAAAATTTTGTACCGCTGCGGGCAAGTGGGGCAAGATTTCTAGGTAAGCATCGCACCCTTGGGCAATCTCCGGCCCGACCCAAATGCCCAACTCCCGCCCGGTAAATTGGTGATGCGATCGCAGCAACATGAGGATTTCCTGGGCCAACCCCAAGGGCGGCGCAAAAATAGCCACGGACTTCTGCGCGGCTAGGGCCTGTTCAATTTGGGCGAGAAATTGCTTTTCCAGTTGGCGACGGCGGGGATAGCGAGCCGTGCCAGCCGAGCCTTCAATAATCAGCACATCCGGCGATGACCCCCGCATCGTCTCCAAGGACAGCCCCTCGGTCAGGCGGGAATTCGACAGGAAAAAATCCCCTGTGTAAAGCACCGTGTAGGAGCGCTCCGGGGTGGTGTAGGTGAGCAAAATCACCGCTGCCCCCGGTAGATGGCCCGCCGGAAACAGTTGCGCGGTTAAATCGGGGAAAAAATGCACCGGCGATCGCCACGGCAACGGCCGACAGGCGAGTTCTGGAATCGGTGTGGTGCTGTCCCAGTTAAACGGCAGCAGTTGCGCGGTGACTTCGCTGGTGTAGATCGGCAACTGGGGAAATTGCTGCGCGAGGGGTAAAAGGCTGCGGGTGTGGTCGCGGTGGGCATGGCTGCAAAACACTAAATCCGCCGGGGGATGGTCTGCTGCGAGGAGAGGCGCCGGGTCTCGCAGCCCACAGTCGAGCAGAATACGGTAGGGCCCCATCTTCACCATCAGGCAGATCCCTTCGCTGTCGTGGCCAACACCATAGGGACGACAGGCGAGGGGGAAATGACTGGAGCTAGGGGTTAGATCGGGCGCACGCATGACAATGCCCGCAGTGGCGAGGGGAACACATCAGGGATAAGCCGGAGCATGATCCGAGGCGGTTTAATGGGCGGAACCATTGCCATGGTAATCATCAGAATCGTAAAAGCCATTTTGAGTCCCGAAAAAGAGGGTGGCGATGCAGAAAACGCCGGTTAAAATCGCCAAGATCAATTTGATATCCATAGTTTTAGTCCTGAACGTGGGCAGAATGGGAAATCTACCCCCTTATGATAGTGATCAATTTTGGAGAATGAGCGCGATCGCTGCAATTCCGCAGAATTTGTCCAGAATTGACCTGTTAGGGTTCCCGGCAAAGCGTCAAAAGCTGCTGGCCGCCGTGATCGGCACTTCTTCGACTTCCGGCAGGGTTTCGAGGGCGAGACGACCCGTTGAACTCCCCCCGGATAGGCGTTTGAGTAACTTCGGGCGGGGGTCATGGAGCAGGTAAATCATGCGATCGCCCGCCTGCCAATCCTCATCCGCCGCCGCCACTTGCAGCCCCTTCTGACGCTTCACCAACAGCGGCAACAATTCCCCCGCCCGAATCAACGCCTCTAGATGGGCCTGCTGAGACGCAAACCCCGACGACTTCAGCACCGTTTCCCCCAGTTTCACCTGGCCATCCCGGAGATACTGATTCCACAGCTTCATCGGCACATGGGGCTGAAACGCCGACGTGACTTTTTTCGCGGTTTTCACTTTCGCTTTTTCGGTCTCTTTTTCATTACGGGGCAACACCGCAAAGACACGCGGCGGCTCAAATTCTTCCACCGCCCGCTGGGCCAAAACCGAATTCACTTCCCCATTACTCGTCAGGGCCACAAACGTCCCAATCGACTCAATCCCCGCCTCGGCCAACACATCCGGGTCGAGGGCACTACTTTGAAACACCGACAGATCATCAGCCCGCGCCTGGGCACAGGATTCCGAATCGGTGTCGATCATCACTACCGATTCGCCGCCTTCATGGAACAGCGACCCGATCAACCGTCCCAAGGGGGTACAACCGACAATCACCGCCCCTGTCGCCTCCGAGGACGTGATTTGCAGGGCATCAGCCACCCAACGGGCCGAGAGTCCCTGCAAGAACACCGTCATCATGATCGTTAAAAACACCAAGGCTTTGATCGCGTCGCCACCGTTGATCCCCTGTTCCGTCAAGAGGATCGCGAATAACGAAGCCACCGAGGCCGAAACAATCCCTTTCGGAGCAATCCAAGCCACAAAGAGCTTTTGCCGCCAATTCAGGTCACTCTTCCAGGTGCAGACCACCACACTCAACGGCCGCACCACAAACATCAGCGTCAACACCGTCAACACCGACCCCCACCCCAAGGCCAAAATACTCGCCAGGGACAGGTCAGCCGCGAGGAGCACGAACAGCACCGACACCCCCAGGACGGTTAATTGACCCTTAAATCGGCGCAGCATCCGTTCTTCGGGGAGGGAGGAGGCCCGCAGCACCAAGCCGGCGATCACGGTGGCCATCAGCCCCGACTCACTGCGCAGGTATTGCGAAAGCCCAAACAGACCCCAGACCCCGGCTAAAACCACCAGGTTTTTCAGGTCTTCGGAGAGGAAATTACTTTGTTTGAGAATTAACCCCAGGAGCCATCCTCCTAAGCCACCGACGAGGATGCCGATGCCGAGGCGCAGGAGCAGACTGGTGAAGATGGCGGAGGGGAGGGCATCGCTGTTGAGGATGGTGTCGAGAACGACGACGGCGAGAATCGCGCCGACGGGGTCAATGAGGACCCCTTCGCCTTCGAGGAGGGTGGCGACGCGGCGATCGACGGCCACTTGTTTGAGGAGGGGGCCGATGACGGTGGGGCCGGTGACGACGACGAGGGCGGCGTAGAGAAACGCGATCGACCAGGGAAATTCACTGAGCCAATGGGCCGCCATGCCCCCACCGAGGAGGGTGATCAGTGTGCCGATGGTGACAAGGTTACGGAGGCTGCCGGAGACGCGCCCTAGGGCCCGCAATTCGAGATTGAGACCCCCTTCAAAGAGGATAATTGCAACGGACAATGAGACAAATGGGAAAAAAAGATCTCCTAAAAACTCCTCGGGGCGTACCAAGCCTAACACAGGGCCTGCAAGTATACCGATTAGGAGGAGAAGAAGAATCGGCGGCATGCGTATCCGCCAGGCAATCCACTGACAGAGAACACAGAAAACAAATTAACTCAGTTCATCCTTTTATTTGGCTGAGTG
>CAZCWE010000017.1:8196-18379 GCA_964502285.1 uncultured Spirulina sp.
TTCATGGGGATGCAGGACGTTGATGCCGTCGGAACCCAGAAGGATACCCAGCAGCAGCAAAAAGACAATGCTGGGGATTTTGAGGATTTCCCCCAAAACTTGTGCGCCAATGCCTGCGAGCACGGCGATCACAATTTGGAGGGTTAAGGCAAATGATCCTTCCATAATGTTCTGGGGCTAGGAGACGAGACTCACCCACAACAACGACAGGTTAGCAATGGGAGAGGTCTCGATTCGCATATTTCGGTTATTTTAACACTGGCATTTTTACGGGGATGATGGGCCGGATGGAGGGAGCGATCGCGTCAGCCACATATCGCGTCAGCCACATATCGCGTCAGCCACATATCGCGCCCCAAGATGCTCCGACCCTGACCCCCTGAACTCTAGGCCGCAACCTGAGTCTGTTGTGCATCGTGCCGCGCTTTCTGTTTGAGGAAGAGAGCCAATTGCGCTTCAATCTGGCTCTTGACAATACTTCTGTATTCCAGAAAGTGCTCAATTTGGGCGCAGATCCCCAGGAAGCTCGTGACACCGAGGGGGTAGTTTTTGATCAGTTTGGCGAGGTAGATCCAGAATTGGACACGGGTTTTGCGGACAACCCCCTGCCGCCAACAGATGATCAACAACGCCCGCAGCACGGAAAGATCTAAGGGCTGGCGATCGCGCCCCGTCCGCTTAAACTTCCGCTGGAACACCCGCCGCTGATATCGATTGGGCGCAGACTCCAAAATACACACATGCTCATAGGCCCGCTCCATAAACTTCAGGGGGTCATAGAGTTGCCAAAAGCCGTTGATATATTCCTGGGCGATTTCTTCAATGGGTCGGGTGGGGATGAAGTTCATCAACTGGGTTTGGTTGCCCATCTTGTCCGTATCCCCAACGAGGAGCCGCCCTTCTTTTTCTAAGCGATGCCACAGCGCCGTATTGGGGAGCGCCTGCAACATACTGAAAAACGCCGTGGGAATCGTGGTTTTTTCCACAAACTCCACAATCCGCTGCCCCGCGCCAGATTTCTCCCCGTCAAATCCGACAATGAAGCCCGCCATCACCCGTAACCCAGAGCGGACGATGTTTTGCACCGATTCGCTGAGGGGGTCGCGGGTATTTTGGAACTTGCGGGTCACTTCTAAGCTGCCCTCATCGGGGGTTTCAATGCCGAGGAACACCGCACTAAAGCCCGCCTGCACCATGGAATCCATCAGTTCTTGGTCTTGAGCCAAGTCCACCGAGGCTTCGGTGTTAATCGTGAAGGGATAGCCCCGCTCTTTCATCCAGGGGATCATCGCCTTCAGCAGCAATTTCACATTGCGCTTGTTGCCGATGAAATTATCATCGACGAGGAAGATGCTGCGCCGCCAGCCCAAATCATAGAGGTATTGGAGTTCGGCGAGGAGTTGTTCGGGGGTTTTGGTGCGGGGTTTGCGGCCGTAGAGAACGATGATGTCGCAAAATTCGCACTGGAAGGGACAACCCCGCGAGAACTGCACCGACATTTCAGAATAGGCGCTGAGATCGAGGAGATCGTAGCGGGGGACGGGGGTGATGGTGACATCGGGCTTTTCGGCGCTGCGGAAAGTGCCGTGGGTGGCTCCGGCTTCGATCGCTTCGACAAACATGGGCAGGGTGAGTTCGCCCTCGTCCAAAATCAAGAAATCCGCGCCGGCTTCGGCCAGTTCATCGGGCAGGGAGGAGGGATAGGGGCCACCGACTGCGACGAGTTTGCCTTGGCGTTTGGCGTAGCGAATTTGGGCGATGAAGTCTTCTTTTTGGACAATCATGCCGGAGAGGATGACGAGATCCGCCCATTGCCAATCGGAGTCGGAAATCTCGGAGACGTTGCGATCGCACAGTCGAAACTCCCAGGTTTGGGGCAGAATCGCCGCCACAGTCGCCAAGCCCAAGGGGGGCAACATCGCTTTCCGACCCACTAAATCCAGGGTTTTCTCAAAAGACCAAAAGGTTTTGGGGAATAACGGATAAATCAGTAAAACGTTCAAAATTGCGATGCTCCAGTGTTAACGATGACAATAGACACGAGATAAATGAAATGGCAAGCCGATCGCGGGTTTCTGCTCAGGCCCTTCCCCCACCCTCAACGCAGGAGTGGACAGGGTTGATTGTAAAGGGTGACTGTCCGACGTGGACGAAATCGGGGAATTACGCGATCGCCCCCACTGACTGTTCTGACTGCGCCTTGGTTTCTCGCAGTTCGCGTTCCTGCTCTAAATAGGCCGCAACTTGAGCTTCGATATTGTCCTTGACCAATTGGCGATATTCCAAGAAATGCTCAATCTGAGCACAGATGGTTAAATAACTCACCACCCCGCCCCGATTGTGGCGGAGCATCGCAAACAGATAGGGCCAAAACGTCCAACGGGTTGACCGCACAATTCCCTGATACCAAAACACCGAAACGAGAGCCTTCAACACACGCCAATCAAAGGGTTTTTTCGCCTTACGTTCCTTTTTCGGGAAGTTGGCTTGGCCGAGGGTGCGATAGCAGCGATAGGTGCGATCGAGGAATTTTTGGGGATCGTAGAGATTCCAGAACCCCCGCACATGTTCAGCGGCGATCTCTTCGATGGGGCGGGTGGGGACAAAGTTCATCAACGTGGTTTGGTTGATGTCGCCGCTGGTGTCGAGGAGACGGCCTTCCTTGGCGAGACGGTGGGACAGGGCGGTATCCGGCAAGGCTTGGAGCATACTGAAAACCGCGAGGGGAATAGCGCATTTTTCGACGAATTCGACGATGCGATCGCCCGCCCCCGTCCTCTCCCCATCAAAGCCAATAATGAACCCCGCCATGACCCGAATCCCGGAACTTTGAATCTTATAGATCGATTCACTGAGGGGATCGCGGGTGTTTTGGAACTTCTTCGTCACCGCGAGACTATCCTCATCGGGCGTTTCAATCCCCACAAAAATGGAGCCAAAGTTACAGGCCACCATCGCATCCATCATCTCTTGATCCTGGGCCAGATCCACCGAGGCTTCGGTGTTAAACGTAAAGGGATAGCCCTTTGCCGCCATCCAGGGCTGCAACTCAGCGAGCAACCGTTTCACGTTGCGCTTATTGCCGATGAAATTATCATCCACCATGAACACCGTGCCACGCCAACCCAACTCGAATAAGCGATCCAGTTCCGCCAACAATTGGGCCGGCTCTTTGGTGCGGGGTTTGCGCCCATAGAGGACGATGATGTCGCAAAACTCGCACTGAAACGGACAGCCCCGCGAAAACTGCACCGACATCATCGCATAGGCATTCATGTCGAGGAGGTCGTAGCGGGGGATGGGGGTGCTGGTGACATCGGGCTTTTCCGTGGCGCGGAATGTGCCGGATTCGGCTCCGTTTTGGATCGCTTCGACGAACATGGGGAGGGTGATTTCCCCTTCATCTAAGATCAAGTAATCTGCTCCGGCCTCGGCGCTGTCTTGGGGGACAGAGGTGGGGAAGGGCCCACCGACAGCCACTTTTTTACCCCGCCGCTTAGCCTCTTGAATTTGAGCAATCAGATCGGGTTTTTGGACAATCATTGCTGAGAGCAACACTAAATCTGCCCAGTCCCAATCGGCTTCGGTGAGTTCGCTGACGTTGCGATCCACGAGGCGAAATTCCCACTCTTGGGGCAAGAGGGCGGCAACAGTAATTAAACCCAGGGGGGGCAAAAAGGCTTTGCGCCCAATCAGATTAATCGCCTTTTCAAAGGACCAAAAACTTTTCGGAAAGAGGGGATAAATCAGGAGAACGCGCATGGTTTTAAAACAGTCTCAATGAGTAGGGGGCAAAATGGGGAAAACGACGGGAGCGATACCCCAGTGTTCCCCCAGTGGTCGGAACGGGAGTTAGGCGATCGCTTTTTCGCCCACCTCCTGAGCTTGCTTTTGCTGCTCCCGGAGCCGCTTTTCTTCGACGAGGAAGGCTGCAAGTTGGGTTTCAATATTGTTCTTGACGATTTCCCGGTATTCCAAGAAATGCTCAATTTGAGCGCAAACCCCTAAATAGCTAGGGATGCCGCCGCGATTGTGGATGAACATTTGCGCCAGGTAAATCCAGAACTTGATCCGCGTTTTCCGCAGCACCCCTTGCCGCCAAAAGAGGGTTAACATCGCTTGCATTTCGCGCCCTTTGATCCCGGTTTTCCCTTTGGGCTTACCCTTCATTTTTCGGCGGCGCTCGGCGTGACAGGGGGCCGTGCCGAGGATGCGATAGTGGCGATAGGTGCGATCGAGGAATGCGATCGGGTCATAGAGTTGCATAAACCCATCGACATACTCGCGGGCAATGTCTTCGAGGGGACGGGTGGGGACGAAGTTCATCAGGGTGGTTTGGTTGATGTTGCCCACGCCGCTGAGGAGACGGCCTTCTTTTTCGAGGCGATGCCAGAGGGCGGTATCGGGCAAGGCTTGGAGCATGCTGTAGATGGCGGTGGGGATGGTGGTTTTTTCCACGAAGTCTACGATGCGCTGCCCGGCTCCGGATTTTTCACCGTCAAAGCCGATGATGAACCCGGCCATCACCCGCAGCCCGGAACTGATAATTTTATGGATCGACTCACTTAAGGGATCGCGGGTATTTTGGAATTTTTTCGTGACTTCGAGGCTGCTTTCGTCGGGGGTTTCAATGCCGAGGAAGACGGCCCCAAAGCCAGCGGCGGTCATCAGATCCATCAGTTCTTGATCATTGGCAAGATCCACAGAAGCCTCGGTGTCAAAGGAGAAGGGATAGCCCCGCTCTTCCATCCAGGGAATCATCGCCTTGAGGAGCAGTTTGACGTTGCGCTTGTTGCCGATGAAGTTGTCGTCCACCATGAAGATGCCGCGCCGCCAGCCGAGTTCGTAGAGGCGATCGAGTTCGGCGAGCATTTGTTCGGGATCTTTGGTGCGGGGTTTGCGACCGTAGAGGACGATGATGTCGCAAAATTCGCACTGGAAGGGACAACCCCGCGAAAACTGCACCGCCATTTCGGAGTAAGCGTCAAAGTCGAGGAGATCGAAGCGGGGGATGGGGGTGCTGGTGACGTCGGGTTTTTCGGTGGCGCGGAAGGTGCCGGATTCGGCTCCATTTTGGATCGCTTCGATGAACATTGGGAGCGTGATCTCCCCTTCATCGAGAATTAAATAATCGGCTCCGGCGGCTTTGACTTCGGGGTGAAGGGCGGTGGCGTAGGGGCCGCCGACGGCGACTTTTTTGCCGCGTTGTTTGGCGGCGGCAACTTGGGCGAGCATATCGTCTTTTTGGACGATCATGCCGGAGAGGACGATGAGTTCGGCCCAATCCCAATCGGCTTCGCTGAGGTCGCCGACGTTACGATCGCACAGTTTAAAATTCCACTCTTGAGGCAAAATGGCGGCTACGGTGGCTAACCCCAAGGGTGGCAGCATGGCTTTTCGGCCGACGAGTTCTAGGGTTTTTTCAAAAGACCAAAAGCTTTTTGGGAAAAGAGGATAAATTAGTAATACATTCATATCGGGTCGCCTCACGCCAATTTGTGCCTTATCTTAGCTCAGAAACCCCCAAGGAATGGGCCAACTCTGGTTGGTTTCTAGGCTTTGCAGAACGAAAAACGGGGGCGCGATCGCACCCCCATCCAGTCAGATCTTCACTCAATTCAAGCCATTATCCCACCTCCAAATCAATGGGTTCTAGGGGGATTGCTTGAGGTAACTCTGGCAGTTCCACCATCGCTTCAATATCCATCCGCAGTTCTTTGCACTGCTGATCGAGGGGTAGATCGTTGGGGTCATAGCCAAAGGGATTTTCGATTTCGAGGCCAATTTCTTCAATGCCCAACAGCGCAAAGGCAATCACTGCCACGGCGATCGGGGTTCCCCATTGCAGTTCTGCCACAAATTTAAAGGGCAGAATCACGCAGTAAATTAACAGCAAATGCTTGAGGTGAATCGCATAGGCACGGGGGAGCGGCGTGGTCAGAATTCGCTCGCAAGATCCCATGCTCAGGGTGAGTTGATCCACAATGCGGTTAAATTCCACCAGCATCATGTCCGAAAGTTTGCCGGCCCGATGCATATCCCGAAAATAATCCGAAAGCCATTGGGCAATTTTGTTGGGCATGTGGTGGGTCTTTTGTAATTCGGCAAATTGTGTATCGCTGAAGTAGGGCTCCATTTCACTGTTGGGGCCTTCGTAGCGGACATGTTGTTTCACCGCCGCTAGGTACATGCCCACGAGACGAATATGAGCGAGTTTGCGGGTGGCTTCGGCTTCGGTTTCAGCGTCAATGTTGACGGAAATCTGACGGGCGAGGCCGCGGCTAAAGTCGATAATATCGCTGATGATTTGGCTGCCTTCCCAAAAGCGGCTGTAGGCGGTGTCGGTGCGAAACACAAGGAGCAAGCCTAACACCAATTCGGGGATGATACTAGAGAGGGCTTCTTGCTGGACTGGAACCTTGAGATAGAACGCGATCGTGACCAGGGTGGCGACGGCAGTGGCAATTAACACCTTGCCGGTGATGGCAGGAATGACAGAGGATTTGAGGTCAAAAATTAAGCTGCCCCAATTTCGTTCATCGGTTTCCATAGACTGTCCTTTTTCAGTGCGATGATCCAACAGTGCAAACCGAGGGGAGCAGATGATCGCTGTAGACAAGCACAGCGGCGTGCGGGATGTTGACTCTGTTGGATTGCAATATTGTTTCAGTATATGCGGTGAGGTTCGGGACAGTCTGACGGATTTCACGGGGCCACGGATGTCAGGTGGGGCGGGGCGATCGCGCCTTAAATCCCCTGCTTGCCCCAAAGGTAGTAGGTGGGTTCAGCGTCAGCGTCAGCCTCGGACTCGCAGGGGGTGAATTGGTAGCGATCGCAGAGTTTTTCATAGACCTGCGCCGACACATGGATCTGATTCACCCGACAGTGGGTTTCCAAGCGCGTTGCATCATTCACCGCGGCCCCCCACAGGTCATAGTCGTGGCGTTTCGTGCCAATCACCCCCGCCATCACCATCCCGGTTTGGATTCCCATGCGGATTTGCAACGGCAGGGGTGAGGCGGCCAGTTCGTCCGGGACGGTGAATTGGGCCAAAGCATCTTGGAGAGCCAGCGCCACATCGGCGATTAATTCGAGATGATCGTCGCGCCCCACCGGCACACCGCCCACCACTAAACACACCGTGCCCACCGCCTTCATCGCTTCGAGGCCAAACTGTTCGAGGGTGCGATCGCAAAGACTAAACACCTCATGGAGCACCTGGACAATCTGACCCGGTTTGAGGGCGGGTGACCAGTCGTTCACCCCCGCCACCCGCATCAAGAGCACCGTTGCGGCGGGGAACTGTTCGGCCAGGGAGGTTTGGGCCTGTTTGAGGCGGCGGGCGATTTTTTGCGGCAGGATGTTGAGCAGGAGTTTCTCGGATTTTTGTTTTTCGAGGCGAAAGGCGAGTTCTGCCCGGCGGCGGCTTTCGTTGCTTTGGTAGTCTGCGATCGCCCGTCCCAAACTCTGGGCCATCAACTCGACAATTTCCACTTCATGGATCTCGAAGGGCTGCGATCGGGACTCCGCCGCCGCAAAATACAGCGTGCCATAGATCGCATCCCCCGCCCAGATCGGCGTACCCAAATAGGACTGAAACTGCCACGGCGGCAAGATGGGCGGTTCCATCGCCGGGATCGCCGCTGCGTCAGGATACGCCACCGTTTGCCGCTGGGTGATCACCTGCTGACAATAGGTCGTCTCTAGATCAATGGGAAAAGTCACCTCGCGCCACGGAGAGTCATCCCCCGACAACTCCGGAATTGCCGCCACGAGGGTATAGTAATTGGCGTGAACTTTGGTGATGCCGCCATAGTGAGTCCTTAACAACTCACAGCCCGTTTGTAAATAATCGCGAAATCGCACCGGAAACGATTCATAATCTGTCGTATTGAGACGGTGCAGGGCCCGCAGCGCATGGCTAAAGGATTCGAGGGCGATCGACTTTTGGGCCACATCGTCTTGGGCTTGCCGCAGCGCCAACTGGTTACGCACCCGCACGAGCACTTCTTCAAAGTGGAACGGTTTGGTCACATAGTCCACCCCACCCGCATGAAACGCCGTAATCTTGTCCTGCACATCATCCAAGGCACTGAGAAAAATGACCGGAATCTCCGCTGTCAGCTCCGATTCTTTGAGGCGGCGACAGACTTCATAGCCGTTCATTTTCGGCATATTGATGTCGAGCAAAATTAAATCCGGCGGCTTGGCTTGGGCCGCATTGATCGCCATCGCCCCATTGGTCACGCTGCGCACCCGATAGCCCTGTTCTCCTAGCATGGCGGACAACAGGCGCAGGTTAGCCGGTGTATCGTCAACGATGATGATATTTTTTTGTGGGTGTTGTGGGTGTCCCATACCTTTGCCCATACTGACAATTTTGATGGATTAGCTTAAATCGTATCGCGTTCTGACGAGGCTTCTGGCTGAAGATCGAGTGGTGTGAGCAGTTCGGTGATGAGATCAAAACGATAATCAATTACCCATTGTTGCATTAGTCCGATGATACTTTTTTGCTGGTCGGATAATGCATAGTCTTGCAAGGCAACGTTGAGTAGGTGTTCTAGGGCTTGAAAGTCAGCGGAGGTGGCCTGTTTGCGGGCATTGAGGAGCCAATTGGTGGGGAAGGATTGCATATCCTCAAAGCTCAGGGACGCTATGGGGGCGGGGGTGGGCTGCTCGATGGGGAGCGGGAGCGAGTGAGGGGTGTGGACAGGGGCGATCGCAGGCAATTGAATCGTCACAGTTGTCCCCTGGTTGGGTTGACTGGCGATCTCAATCGAACCCTGTAGCAATTCAATAAATTGTTTAGACAGCATCAACCCTAGTCCTGTGCCTTGCTGTAGCGCTTGGCCCGATCGAGTTTGGCTAAAGGGTTTGAAGAGTAACGGCATTTCTTCGGGGGCAATGCCGATCCCGGTATCGGTGATGGTGAGGCGAAGCTGAGGTGCGATCGCAGTTTCATAGGAAACCGCCAGGGTAACTGACCCCGTCTCGGTGAATTTCATCGCATTACTCAGCAGATTGAGTAAAATCTGTCGCAGCCGCTTACCATCGGTCTGAATCGTGGTGGGGACATCGGGGTCAATGGCCAGCACAAAGGCTAACCCCTGAGCTTCAGCCCGCAGCCGAAACATCCCATCCAGGGTGTTCCAGAGGTTGGGGAGATCTACGGTTTCTTGGACAATGTCGATTTTTCCGGCTTCGAGGCGGCTAATGTCGAGGATGTCGTTGATCAGGGTCAGCAGGTGCTCGCTGCTGCGTTGAATGGTTTGGAGATAGTCCTGGTGTTGGGGGTTGTCTAGTTCGAGGACGAGGAGCTGGGTAAAGCCGCTAATGGCGTTGAGGGGGGTGCGCAGTTCATGGCTCATGGTGGCGATGAAGGTGCTTTTGGCTTGGTTGGCGGCTTCGGCGCTGTCTTTGGCGGCGGTGAGTTGTTGGGTTTGTTGTTCGATTTGGGCGATGAGGCGGTTGAAGGATTTGGCGAGAACCCCGATTTCGTCGTGGGTTTGAATCGGAGCCCGCAAACTGTAGTCGTGGGCGATCGCAATCGTTTTGGCGGTTTTGGTTAAGGATTCCAAGGGCTGGAGCGAGGCACGGGTCAAGTGGAACATCCCCACGGTGGCGAGGATGACCGCGACAACATTGCTTAAAACAATCAGCCCTTTCTCAATGCCTTGGGCGTTTTCAAGCTCGAATTCGGCAGCGATCGCTTGATTTTGCGCCGCTAAAACCGTTTGCTCCAATTGCCAAGTCACCCCGGTGAGGATTTGCAATTCGGGCTTAGTCTCTAGGGCGTTGAGCTCTTGAGCGATGTCCCGACGTTCAGCCGGGGTGAGACGATACCGATCGCTGGGGAAAATCTCATCCAAGGCCTGGGCATAAAACTCCAACGCTGCCCCATAGTCCCGCACAAAGAGGGTCAGCTTCGCCGGGTCTTCGGCCAGCCAACTGGGGTCACTGTCGATAAAGTCCATAATCTTGGCGGTGGTGACTTGGGACAATTCCACATCATCCTGAATGCGCGATCGCAACACCAGCAGTTGCTCCGGTTGGGCCAAGCGCGACTTCAACAACGCCCCCGCCAGCCGGACTCGCTCCACCTCGCCATTCAGTTGGGTTAATAACCGGGCCTGACGATTGGCATCACTTAACTGCTGAATCCCTTTGCCCTGGTAGTAAT
>CAZCWE010000017.1:18389-20551 GCA_964502285.1 uncultured Spirulina sp.
ATCACCAAACCCAGCCCAGCCCCCAGCATCCCCAACACCATCGTGAGCGCGTACCCCACCGCCATCTTGCGGCGCAGGGGCCAGTGCTGCACATTGACAGCCCAACTCGTGAACACATTCATCATCCCTCTCCCAAACCCATCACTATCCCGAACCAATCATGCTCAACACCTACTGCACCCCGATCCGTAGGCCGATCCGGATATAGCCGCGAGTTTGTGTCCCCAGTGTCGCGATCCCCCTTGCAGACTGTGGGGGTGAGGTGGGGCAATCTGGGCCATCGAGTTTTGGGATGTTTGGCGATTTTTGTAAACATTGGTAAAGTACAAGGAATTGAGATGCCACGGGATGGACTTGCTATGCTGCGCTTAGAACATATCAGTAAAATCTATCCGACCGGAGAAGTGCTCAAAGATGTCACTTGGGAGGTCAAAGACAGCGATCGCATCGGCCTCGTCGGGGTCAACGGTGCGGGCAAATCCACCCAGCTCCAGATCATCATGGGGCATATCGAGCCCACCAGCGGCAACATCATTCGTCCCGCTGACCTGAGAATCGGGTATCTCACCCAAGAATTCGACGTTGATCCAGCCCGCACAGTACGCGAAGAGCTGTGGACGGTGTTTCATGATGCTAACACCACCCATGCAGAGCTGATGCGCGTTACCCATGCCATGGAAGACGCTGATCCTGACACCCTCGATACCCTGCTCCACAAAATGGACAAACTGCAACGACGGTTTGAAGCCCTCAACGGCTACGCCCTCGATGCAGAAATTGAGAAAATTTTACCCGAAATGGGGTTCGATCCCGAAGATGGCGATCGCCTTGTCTGCACCTTCAGCGGCGGCTGGCAAATGCGCCTCAGCTTGGCTAAAATCATGCTCCAAGACCCGGATCTCCTCCTCCTCGATGAGCCCACCAACCATTTAGATCTTGAAACCATCGAATGGCTCGAAGGCTATTTAAAAGACCTGAAAACCCCGATGGTGGTAATCTCCCATGACCGAGAATTCCTCGATCGCCTCTGCACCCAGATCGTCGAAACCGAGCGCGGCGTATCCACCACCTATCTCGGCAACTATTCCGCCTACCTCACCCAAAAAGCCGAAACCCAAGCCGCCCAACTCAGCACCTACGAACGCCAACAAAAGGAAATCGCCAAACAGCAGGAATTCGTCGAACGATTCCGCGCCAGTGCCACCCGCAGCACCCAAGCCAAAAGCCGCGAAAAGCAACTGGGCAAAATCGATCGCATTGATGCCCCGATCGCCAACCTCCGCAGCCTCAAATTCACCTTCCCCACCGCTTCGCGCAGTGGCCGTGAAGTGGTGAAAATCGCAGATCTCTCCCATACCTACGGCGAAAAAGTGCTCTTCTTAGGGGCAAATTTACTCGTGGAGCGGGGCGATCGCATCGCCTTCCTCGGCCCCAACGGCTGCGGTAAATCTACCCTGCTGCGGATGATCGTCGGCCTCGAATCCCCCGAAGACGGTTCCGCCACCTTTGGCGATCACAACATCATCCCCGGCTACTTCGAGCAAAACCAAGCCGAAGCCCTCGACCTCAAAAAAAGCGTCCTCGACACCATTCACGACGAAGTTCCCGACTGGAAAAACGAAGAAGTGCGCACCCTCCTCGGTCGCTTTCTCTTCAGTGGCGAAACGGTGTACAAACCCGTCGCCGCCCTGAGCGGGGGCGAAAAAGCCCGACTCGCCCTCGCGAAAATGCTCCTCTGTCCGGTGAATGTGTTGATCCTCGACGAGCCCACCAATCACCTCGACATTCCCGCCAAGGAAATGCTCGAATCGGCCCTCCACGACTACGACGGCACGGTGTTGATCGTCTCCCACGATCGCTACTTCATCTCCCAAGTGGCCACGAAAATCGTTGAAGTGCGGGATGGGGAATTGGTGGTCTACAACGGTGATTATCACTATTACCTCGACAAGATCGCCGACCAGAAAGCCCAAGCCGAAGCCCAACAACAAGCCGAAGCCGACGCTGCCAAACGCGCCGCCAAACGCGCCAAACAAAAGGAAAAAGAGCAGGCCCGCAAGAAAAAAGCGACGGTATAGAGGCGATCGCCATGGTGATGTCCCCAGCGCGGCAGTGGTTTCAAGACCTGGTTCAATGTCCAGAATCCGATCTTGATCTGACAA
>CAZCWE010000018.1:0-20366 GCA_964502285.1 uncultured Spirulina sp.
GGGCTTCGAGGATCAGGTTGCCCCGTTGATTGGCGGTGCGCAGCATCAGGGTGGGTACGCCGTTGTAGGGACAGATGACGAGGCGATCGCTGAAAATCACCCGCGCCGTCGGTCGTGAAAACCGCGCAAACATTAACCCCGTCGCCATCGCCACCGCCAACAGCCCCACAAACACCTCCATCACCACCCAAAAATTGCTGTAGGCCGTGGTCGGATACATCGCGCCATAGCCAATCGTCGCCATGGTTTGCACACTGAAGAAAAACGCATCCCCAAACGATCCCGGTGTCGCATTGGCAATACAATCGCCGCCGAGGGTATAGATCCCCGCAAAAATTAAATTCAACCCCCCATAGGCCACAAACAGCAGCCCCAACAACTGCGGCCAAGGCAAGGTAAACAGCAGGTGATACAGATCCCCCCAGGACAGCGGCTGCACACCCTGGTGAATCACCCGCATGATGCCCAGGTGACTGATCCGTTGGGTGAATTTGGGAAGGCGGGGCAAAAAGGGCATGGAGGGCTAAAGACTGGGGGTAATGGTTTGGGCAATTTTGAGGCGATCGCCTGCGATCTGGACAATGACGACTGTTTTAATCGGGTCACCCGTGCCGCGAAAACGGATCGTACCACTCACCCCGTCAAAATCCCGAATGCTCTGGAGACCGGCTTGGATGGCCTGGGCATCGGTGCGGCCCTGGGAGCGGATCGCGGCAAGGAGGAGGTTCATGGCATCGTAGGCGAGGGCGGCGCTGAGGTTGGGGGGGACTTTGTAGGCATCACGGTAGGCGGTGACAAAGGCGCGGATTTGGGGATCGTCGGGGTCGGCGTACCAGTGGGTGGCGAAGTAGCTGCCGTCGAGGCTGGGCTGGGGGTCAGTTTGGACGGAGTCCCAGGCATCGCCACCGAGGAAGGTGGCGGTGATGCCGAGGTCGCGGGCTTGGGCGGTTTGGCGGCGGATGTCGTTGGCGTAGTTGGGGAGAAAGAGCAGGTCAGGGGTGCGATCGCGAATTTGCGCCAAGGCCGGGCGAAAATCCGGGTCGGCTTGGGTGGTGTAGGTTTCCGTGTGGACAATTTCCCCGCCGAGATCCCTAAAAGCCGCCGCAAAGGTATCGGCAAGGCCCTGATTATAGACACTGGCAATGTCATACAGCAGCGCCGCCCGCCGCGCCCCCAAATCCTCATAGGCAAACTGGGCTAAGACCCGCCCTTGGACATCATCAATAAACCCCGCCCGAAAGACATAATTTTTGTCGGCGGTGGTGTCGGGGTGGGTGGAGGTGGTGCTGATCGTCGGGATCGGGATCATTTCGGTGAAGTTGGCGACGGGAATGGCGGTAAAACTGAGGGGCAAGCCGACGATCGCAATCACTTGATCTTGAAACATCAACTGCCGGGCCGCCGCGACAGCATGGTCGGGGCGATCTAACTCATCGGCAACCCGCAATTCTAGGGGGCGTTGTTCACCGTAAATCTCAATGCCGCCAGCGTCGTTCACATCATTGACCACTAATTCCGCCGCCTGGACGAGGGGCAGACCGTCCGCAGCGGCATGGGGGCCGGTTAAGGGGGCCAAAATTCCGATGCGGATTGTGTCCGGAAGGGTTAGATTAACATCAACATCATCAGGAGTTTGGGGGCGACAGGCGGCGAGTTGGGCCAGACCAACCCCGCAACAGGCTAAAAATGTACGGCGAGACCAGGTCATGGCAAGGAGGGAGTTATCGGACGCAACGGACGCAGTGGGCGAGTCTGGGCAGCAGTGTTAGGGGGGGCGATCGCTCTGCCCCTCGTCCCCGTTAACCCGTTATTTTCCAGTTATGCCACAGAATGGCCAGAAATTCAGGCCCAGAACCGACTGACGGTGGCGGTGAAGGACAATACGCCGCCGCTGGGGTTTGTGGGGCAGGATGGCCAATTACAAGGGTTTGAAATTGAGGTGGCGCGGGCGGTGGTGCGGCAGATCCTCGGAGACGATGCCACGGTGGAGTTTGTGCCGGTGCAAAATCGCGATCGCTTCGAGATCCTCTATCGGGAGGAGGCGGATATTACGATCGCCGGGGTGACGGCGACGGAGATCCGATCGCGCCTGGTTTATTTCAGCCGACCCTATTATTTCAACAGCACGAGTGTGATCACCCGACGGCAGGGCGTGACGCAATTGGCCGATCTCGCCGGGCAACCGATCGCGGTCTTGCCGGGGTCGAGTGCGATCGCCGTCTTGCGTCATCGTAATCCCGGCGTGGAGCTAATCGGCGTGGACTCCTATCAAGGGGCCTTGGCGTTGCTCGAAGCGGGGCAAGCGGCGGCCTTTGTGGGCGATCGCACCATCTTGGTCGGCTGGAGTCAAGCCCATCCTGAGTATCGTGTCCTGCCGGATCGCCTGTCTAGTGAACCGTTAGCGATCGCCATTCCCAAAGGCCCCCAAAGCGGTGCTCTCCTGGTGGCCATCAACCAAGCCCTCCAAACCCTGGAGGACTCCGGATGGCTGCAAGACCAGCAACGCCAATGGGGCCTCCTTGTTCCCTAAGCCGCCAAGTCCACCCCAGAGGAGCAATTCCCATCGCTGTCCTGAAAGTTCTGTACTATGGTAGGAAGAATATCCTATGCCCACACACACAGGTTGGGGTGCGTCACGACCAAGCATGGAAACCATAAGCAACGTGAAAACAACCTTACCTTGGCTTCCTGAAGTCTGGCGCAGACGGTAGGAGATCGATGGATGAAGTCTCAGCAACGCAAAAAGCCGAAAATATTGGTGGTTGACGATGAGCCAGATAACCTCGATCTGCTCTACCGCACCTTTCATAGAGAGTACAAAGTCTTTCGCGCTGACAATGGCCCGGCGGGACTTGAGGTACTGACCGCAGAACCCGACATCGCCGTGATCATTTCCGACCAACGGATGCCGATCATGACGGGGACGGAGTTCTTGAGCGAAACCCTGGGAAGCGGACCACCTGAAAGGGATTGTGCGCCAAGCCCTCGACACCCACAACGTCCTCAAGGTGCGCACCGAAGAACTCTGCCGCTCCCTGCGGCGAGAAACCCTCCTGAATACCGTCACCAACACGATCCGCAATGCCCAACATCGGCGGCGCGGCTCGTCCCCCCTGCGGGAAGTGCTGCAAACGATTGTGAACACCGTCGGGCATTTGTTGGATGTGGATGTTTGCATCCTGAAAACCTGTGTGGCGGTGGATGAAGATAGCGATATTTTGGCTTATCAAAAGGCAGACAAGACAGAACCCCTCACCGCCGCACAATACGCCGCTATGGTGTGGGAGCAGGACGATGTGACGGTGATTCAGGAGGTGCAGACGAATCCGGATTGTTTGGCGACTGTGCCGGATGGGGGCGATCGCTACCCGGTTTTGGCGGCGGCGGGGGTGGAGTCGGTGTTGATTGTGCCGTTGATGGCGCAGTTGGATCTCGTGGCGGTGTTGGCGTTGCATCGGTGCGATCGCGACCATGCCTGGGAAGACGACGAAATTCAACTGGGGATCATGGTGGCGGATCAGGCGGCCTTGGCCATTTCCCAAGCCCAAGCCTACGAAAAAGTCCAGTCCCTCGCGAAACGGGAAACCCTGATTAATACGATCACCTCGGCGATCCGTTCGACCCTCGATCCCCAAGAAATTTTCATGACGATCACCAAGCGGCTGGGGGCAACCCTGGATGTGGATGGCTGTGCCCTGTCGCTGTGGACGGAAGCCGATGAATATGTGCAATGTGTGGGCTTGTACGATCGCACCTCCACCTGGGCCGACGATGGCACGGCCCTAGAGGCGGATGACGATCATCAACCCCAGCTTCCCCAATCCCTCGCCCCCATTAAGGGCAATCCGGTCTTGAAGCAACTCTTGCAGACCAAAGAGCCGGTGGTGATCACCAATATGCAGGAGCAGGCCCAAACCAGCGATGAATATGGTGATGATCTGCCGTTGCGATCGCCCGCCCGTGCGTTGTTAATCGTGCCGATGCTCGTCGATGGTCAGATTATCGGTAGCATTAGCCTCCGCCAGAGCGAAACCCCCCGAATGTGGTCACGGGCCGATATTGAACTGACGAAATCAGTCGCGTCTCAGGCTGCGATCGCCGTGCAACAGTCCCGCCTGTATCAAAAAACTCGCCAAAAAAACGAATTTTTCCAAAACATCTCCCACGAATTCCGCACCCCCCTGACGCTGATGATCGGCCCCCTAGAGGCCGCCACCCACCGCGACCAACCCCTCCCCAGCGACCAAACCCAGATCGCCCTGCGCAACGCCCGCCGCCTCCTGCGCTTGGTGAACCAACTCCTCGACCTCCAGCGCCTCGATGCGGGCCGGATGCAGCCGAAATTCCGCCCCTGTGACCTGACGGAATTTGTTGAGCAGATTTTAGAATCCTTTCGGCCCTATTGCGATCGCAAAGGCCTCCATCTGATCAGCAACCTCACCCCCTGTGATGCCGTCTATCTCGACCTCGAAAAATTCGACAAGGTTGTGTATAACTTGCTGTCCAACGCGATGAAATTCACCGAGGCCGACGGCAGCATCACCGTCAGCGTCAAACCCGCCGGGGCCTACGTCTGCCTCGAAGTGCGCGACAGCGGTATCGGGATCGCTGATTCGCAAATTCCCTTCCTGTTCGATCGCTTTCGTCAAGCCGAAGGCTCGGTCAATCGCTCCTACGAAGGCACGGGGTTAGGGTTGGCCCTGGTCAAAGAAATCGTCGAACTCCACGGCGGCCAAATTACCGTCCAATCCGTCCACCAAAACGATGTTGCCCCCGGCGAAACCACCGGCACGGCCTTCATCATTTGGCTACACCACGGCTCCACCCATCTCCCCTCGGATCAAATCCTCGAAGTCTCCAGCGAAGTGCAGGTGACTCGCGCATCCGTGGAACTGGCGGATCTCGAAGTGGAATTACAAGACGACGATCAAAGCTCCCTGCCGGATCTGCCCCTCGCAACGCTCCCGGACGGTGTGACTCCCGAAGGCATTGAACCCCACAAGCAGCTTATTTTAGTGGTGGATGACAACTCAGATCTGCGCAGTTATGTGTCCTATGTGTTGAAATCTGCCGGGTATCCCGTTTGCACAGCCCGCAACGGGGCCGAGGGCTACACCGTGCTCGATGAGCAACGTCCCAAGTTGATCATCAGTGACCTAATGATGCCGAAGGTGTCCGGGTTGGACTTGATCCGGATGGTGCGGGCGAATGAAGAACTGCGGGGCACACCGATTATTTTGTTAACCGCCAAGGCGGACGAAATGAGCCGCATTGAAGGGACAGAACAGGGGGCCGATGCCTATTTATCCAAACCCTTTAACGATCGCGAACTCCTGGCCAGTGTGCGCAATATGTTGGCCCTGAAGTCCAACGAAGAGCGGATGAAGGAACTCAACGACTACCTCACCGAGGCGGTGCTGAAGCGGTTCTTGCCGCCGGAAATGGTGCGCCGCGCTGCCCAGGGCGATATGAAGCTGGAGCTTGACCCCGAACCCCGCCTCGTGACGATTTTGTTTAGCGATATTGTCGGCTTTACGCAATTGTCGAGCCGCTTAGAGTCGCGGGGCATTGCGCGGCTGCTCAATGAATACCTCGAAGCGATGACCCAAGTGGTGTTTGAGAATGGCGGGGTGGTGGATAAATTTATGGGGGATGCGATTTTGGCCCTGTTTGGTGCGCCGGAATCCCTCACCCCAGAAGAACAGGCGCGGCGGGCGGTGGCGACGGCGCGGGGCATGTATCGGGTCTTGGATGATTTGAATCAGCGGTGGCGATCGCAGGGCATCGTTAACGATAACGACCCGCCACCGGTGCGGTTCCGCTGTGGCATTCACCAAGGGCAATCCGTAGTGGGGATGTTCGGCAGTGAGCACCATTCTGACTACACCGCCATCGGCCCGCCGGTCAATATTGCCGCCCGCCTCCAAGAATCCGCCCAACCCAACAGCATTTTAGTCTCGTCGGAAGTGGCGGCGTTTCTCAATGATCAAGAAGTGGAAAAATTCCAACAACTCCAACTGAAAGGTATTGCCGAACCCACTTGGGCGTTTTGGGTGACAAAGGGTTAAGGCCACAGCCCCGATTCCTATGGGATGATTGGGCTGTTACTCTACTACGTCAGAATTGCCATGCACGCCCTTTCGATTCCGACCTGGATTATTCACATTTCAAGTGTGATTGAGTGGATCACCGCGATCTGGCTCGTGTGGCGCTTGGGGGAGATTACGGGCGATCGCAGTTGGTGGGCCCTCTCGTTTGGGATGCTCCCCGCCTTGGTCAGCGCGATGTGTGCCTGTACCTGGCATTTTTTCGACAATCCCCCGGAACTCGATTGGCTCGTCACCCTCCAAGCCGCGACGACGGTGATCGGCAACTGCACCCTCTGTGCTGCCGCCTGGTGGATCTATCGCCGCCGCCCCCTCCAAGGCGAAGAGTGAGGCGCGATCGCACTCTCCCGCCTCGATCACACCTCCGTAATTTAGCTGTCCGTGGAATGCCATGTCTAAAGATAATTTGTTCGCGATATCTCTCTTGCCTTACCTGGGTTTTTTGTGGTTCATGGCGCGATCGCAACGCTTTCCCCGCCTCGCCATGACTGGGTTCTACGTTCTCCTCGTCTTCGTTGCCGTCACCATCCCCGCCGGGATCTATGCCAAAGTCGTCTACGGGGAAACCTTAGCGAATGTGGATTGGCTCCACGGCGGCGCAGAGTTCTTTTTAACCCTGTCCAATATTCTCGTGGTGCTGGGCTTCTACCAAGCCGTCCAAGCTGCCAAAGCGGCTAAAGATACCCCAGACTCGCAATAGCCCTACATTCCCAATCCGCTGGAAGATGCCACAGGTTAAGACCCTGCATCGAGAGGATGACGGGTTGCAATTTTGAGTGATTGAGGATTTTAAAAATGGACGCAACTGGGTTCGAACCAGTGACCCCGTCGATGTCAACGACGTACTCTAACCAACTGAGCTATGCGTCCTCAGCGATTAACTATCGTAACATAGCATTCGCTGAAAAGCGCGATCGCCCTCAAAAAAAATTTGCCACGCCGTACACTGGTGAGGTTGAAGCGTTGAACGAAACTCCATGCCAATCTTGCCCGGTCAGGTGTATTTAGTGGGGGCGGGGGTGAACCGTGCCACCCTTACCCAGCAGGCGATCGCATTGTTACGTCGGGCGGATATTGTTATTCATGATGTCTTGATTGACCCCAGCATTTTGACGGAAACGCGCCCGGATTGCCTCTGTCTCGAAGTGGGCAAACGCGGCGGCGAAGCCAGCACGCCCCAAGCCCAAATTAACCAAATGTTGATCGCCTATTGCCAGCAGGGGAAGCAGGTGGTGCGGCTCAAAAGTGGTGATCCGGGGGTGTTTGGGCGATCGCAGCCTGAAATCCAGGCCCTTACCGCTGCGGCCTGTGCCTGGGATATTGTGCCGGGGGTGTCGTCGGCCCTCGCTGCGCCGCTGATGGCGGGAATATTGCTCACGGATAAGGTGCTGAGTCAGGGGTTTGCGGTGCTGACGGCCCATGATCTCGACGGGTTGGCCTGGGGGGCGTTGGCGCAGTTGGATACCCTAGTGCTGTTGATGGGGGGGCGGAATTTGGCGGGGATTGTGGAGCGGTTGACGGCGGCGGGGAAATCACCCCACACCGCGATCGCAATTATCCGCCACGGGGGCCAACCCCAACAACAGGTGTGGCGCGGAACCTGTGCTGATATCCTAGAGCAGACCGCAGGGGAACGACTCTCGCCCTGTGTGATTGTGATTGGGGAGGTGGTGACATTGCAACAAAATTCGACGAAACCCCTAACGGGGCAGCGCATTGTGGTGACGCGCTCAGCGGAGCAGGCTAGTGTGTTTCGGGAGTTGCTCGAAGCTCAGGGAGCGCAGGTGATTGATTTGCCCGCCTTGGAGATTCGGCCGCCTTCGAGTTGGGCGGTGTTGGATGGTGCGATCGCCACCCTCTCCCGTGTGGATTGGCTCCTGCTCACCTCTGCCAATGCGGTGAATGCTTTTTTTGACCGCCTCGCCCATCATCACCTCGATAGCCGCGCCCTCGGTCACTGCAAAATCGCCGTGGTGGGCCGCAAAACCGCCAAGGTGCTGCAAACCTATCACCTCACCGCCGACTTCATCCCGCCGGACTATGTGGCCGACGCGATGGTGGCGCATTTCCCGGTTCCCTTGGCCGGTAAAACCCTGCTCTTTCCCCGTGTGGAAACCGGGGGGCGGGATCTGTTGGTGAAGGAATTCCACGCCCAAGGCGCAACGGTGATCGAAGCACCCGCCTACGAATCCGGCTGTCCGGCAACGCTCCCCCTCGCGGCTCGTCACCGTCTCACGGCGGGGGAGGTGGATATGATCACCTTCGCCAGTTCTAAAACCGTGCAGAATGTTCACAGCCTGATCCAAAGCGTGCCCGGTTGGGAAACGCTCATGCAGCGGGTGAAACTGGCATCGATTGGCCCGCAAACGTCACAGGCTTGCGATCGCATTTTTGGCCGCGTTGATATTGAAGCCCAGGACTACACCCTCGACGGGTTAGCCCAGGCGATTGTGCTAGATCAGATGGCCCGCTGATTTAATGATTGCCGTGACTGGGACAGGGCGGGGCTTTGATCGAGCGATCGAGCCAGCCCACGGCCTGCTGAAGTTGCTGGAGGGCTTCTTCGGGCTGATCGTTGAGGAGCAAGACCATCCCGACGGCGAGATGTTGCTGGGCTTGGGCGCGGCGGTTCCCTTTGAGGCGATGCCAGTCGTTCGGGGCGATCGCTAATTGGGCGGCGAGGGTTTGGGCCAATTCCAGCGGCGTTTGTGCCGTACTGTGATGGGTCGTGTTCAGAGAAGACGATGGGATCATAAAATTGGTGAGCGTGACAGAGTAAACCTACCTCTCGCAGTATACAAAGACAACGGAAACCTCAGGGGGAATGATGGAGGGTCAAGAGGAATTTGAACAAGCCATAGCCGCCGCTGATGCTGCGCTGCGGGAGCTAAAAGAGCGGTTCGCCCAAGTGCTCCAAGACCAAAACACCCTCACCGAACTGCAAAGCGATCGCCAACGGGTCAAGACCGAAAAACCCCCCGCCTGGAAAACTGAACTCGCCCACATCGAAGCCCAGATCGAAACCATCGCCCTCAACCTCGAAAGCCGCCTCATCCAATGGCAGAGTTTTAAAGAACCCTTTTGGCAAACGGTGCGGTTTGGGGGTCTGGGGTTTATTTTGGGGTGGCTGCTCCACAGTTGGCTGCGATCGTGAGGGACAAGAGGTGATTCTCGCCCCTCACCTCAGGGATGAAATCCCCCGGCCTAAGCTGATTGACTGACAAACGATCAATCATGAAAGCCGAAAGCCCTTGTCATGACTAGTTTTTGGGATTTTTAATTCCGAACACTCAAAATAGCAACACAGGTTTCGATTAAAATGTGTTTCGCCAATAGTGTCGTTTCGTGAGCTGCCCCCATTGTGGACGTTCATTTAAAATGCCTACTCGTCACTCATTTATCTCTATTTTTCAATGAATACTGTTGCGATCTTTGGGTCTGGCATGATGCCGCCGGCCATCATTGACTATTACACCGACAAATATCCTTGCCAGATCCTCATTGCCACGATTGATCTACCACAGGCACAGGCTCTGGTGAATCACAATCCCCGTTGCACTATTTTTGAATGGTCGATGGATGACCCGGACAGTGCCGATCGCATTACACGGCAGGCGGATGTGGTCATTCCGATGGTTCCTGAGCATGTCTTGAT
The DNA here is from genome assembly GCA_964502285.1 of uncultured Spirulina sp. GTDB lineage: Bacteria > Cyanobacteriota > Cyanobacteriia > Cyanobacteriales > Spirulinaceae > Spirulina. The sequence goes on from CAZCWE010000018.1 coordinate 9,763, forward strand.
TGCGATCGCTCAATCCTGCCTCCGCACTCAGACCAACATGGTCTACACCGCCTATCAAGAAGCGAATATCTTTGCCCTCTCCGAAAAGGCTAAAGCCCAAGGAATCCTCTTCCTCTCTGAAATCGGCGAAGACCCGGGCCTTGACCACCTCTGCACGGTGAAACTGCTGGACGAAGTTCGGGCCGATGGGGGGAAAGTGCGCCAACTTGGACAATGGGGCGCAGGTCTCCCCGACCACGCCAACAACAACAATCCGATGGGGTATAAATTCTCCTGGTCTCCCCCCCGACTCTACGAAGCCCTCCAAGCCCCTGTGACCTATCTCATCAACGGTCAACCCGTTCAATACAGCGGTAGTGAACAGTACAAAAATTTCGACTACATCGAAACAAAGTGGGGGACGTTTGAATCCGTTGCCCACCGCACGGTACTCCGCTACATTGACGCATATCAACTCGATCGAGACCAGATCAGCTTCTTCCGTGGCCTGATGAGGTATTACGGCTATTGCAACACCATCAACGCCTATTTTGCCCTGGGCTTCCTCGACTCCAAAACTCCCCACAACTACGAGGGGAAAACCTGTGCTGAAATCACCGCGAGCTTTGTGAACGGCACTGCCGCCACCGTCGCTCAGGATGTTGCCAAGCACCTCGAAGTCAAAATTCATGATGACATCATCTATCGACTGCGTTGGCTTGGCTGTTTTGCGGATCAACCTGCGCCCCTGACACAAGGCACAGCCGCCGAGTACCTCTTGGCTCTCCAAACTCGAAAAATGATGTATGGGCCCGATGAAAGTGATGTCACCCTCGTCATGGTGCGGATGGAGGTGGAGTATCCTGACCAATCTCGTGCCTTGAAAGAAGCCACCTTACGGGTGGCGGGCATCCCCGGTGGTTTTTCGGCAATGACCCGTGCCGTGGGGTATTCTGTGGGGATCGCGGGCAAGTATGTCCTGGAGGGTCGAACGAACGCCACGGGCTGTGTGATGTTACCGGAAATTTCCGATCTCTGCACAACCATGCGCGAGGAAATGGCAACCTATGGGTTTGAGTTTGACTATCAAACGACTCCATTGCCTGCTGATACGCCGGGTTATGTCTGTGCAGCGTTGAGCCCGTAACCGACCAAACGACACGGCTGCCGTCTCCCGCAATGTTTGTTTCAAATTTCAAAGCCAGGATCATTGGGTGTCATAGCGATTTCAATGAGGTGGGGTTGGGGGGTTTGCCAGGCGGCGCGGAGGGCGGCGGTGAGTTGGGCGGGGGCGGAAACCTGGGTGGCCGGGATGCCGAAGGCTTGGGCTAAGGCGCAAAAGTCCGGATTTTGGAGGTCAACTCCGATGGTTCGGCCGAAGTTTTGACGCTGGGCTTTACGAATTGAACCGTAGCAGTGGTCGTTGAAGACGACGATGATGATCGGGATCTGATATTGGATCAGGGTGGCAAGATCGCCGGTGGCGAAGAGGAGGCCACCGTCGCCGATCAGGACGAGGATGGGGCGATCGGGTTCGGCGAGTTTGGCTCCCATGGCGGCTGAGATGGCGTAGCCGAGGGTGCAGAAGTTCCGAGAGCAGTGGTAGGTGTTGGGGCGATCGCGCTCCAAAAACGCCACACCCCACCCATTACACCGGGCCGGATCACCAAATACCACGGTTTCAGAGGTGATGCCCTGTTGAATTGCATCGATATATTGCCAGGCAATCTGAGTGTGAAAAAAGGCTAGTTTTTCGGCGCGGTGGTCGGCATAGGTGAGGCCGGGTTGGGGGGCGATCGCGGGCAAACTCGGCGGAGTTATTGGACGCGGGGGCCCATACTGCGCCGTTAAAATCACCAGAAGTTGCTCCAATACCAGCCGTGCATCGCCGATCACCGGCAAATCCACCGGGTAAAATCGCCCTGGAATCGCCGCACAGGTATCAATTTGAATCAGCGTCCCTGAGAATGTCAGCCGACTCCGTCCCGCATCGGCAAAATCCAAACTAGACCCCACTACCAATACCACATCCGCCGCCGCCACCACCCGCGCCAGATAATCACTCCGCCCATTCCCCCAGCTAATATTCAGGGGATGATCCGCTGGAATGACCCCCTTCGCCAACGCCGTACAAAAACACGGGGCATTGAGCCATTCAATCACCGCCGTTAAGGCCGCTGTCGCCCCGGAAATCACCGCACCGCGCCCCACAATCACCACGGGAGACTGTGCCGCTGCTAACTGTGCGGCTGCTTGCTCGACGACCGCCGCTGCCGCTGGTTGCGGTTGGGGTAGAACCACCGGATAAATCTCCACCGGCCCGGATTGGGTCTGTACATCGAGGGGAATCTCGACCACCGTTGGCCCCGGACGACCCTGATAGGCTTCGATAAAGGCTGTGCGAATCGCCGCCGGAATCTCTGCAACGGTGGACACGGAGGTATGCCATTTCGCGACGGATGCGATCGCCCCACTTTGATCCTTCAAACCATGAAACGACCCCCGACCGATCTGCTCCTGAGGCCCCTGGGCCGCAATCATCACCATCGGCACCGAATCCTGAAATGCATCCCCCAACGCCGTTAACGCATTCGTCACCCCTGGCCCCGAAATAATCAGCGGTACAGCAATCTGATGACTCATCCGACTATAGCCATTCGCCATCAGCACCAACCCCTGCTCATGCCGCCCCGTCAAAAACGTCAATTGGGGATAGTCCAAAATAGCATCACACAACGCAATATTATGCTCCCCCGGAATACTCAAAAGATGTGTCACCCCCTGGGCCACCAACTGCGCCATTAACGCTTGTGCTCCCGTCATTTCCTGTTCCATCATTGCTATCTCCCGCATTGAGTCACGATTCAAACCACACCATAGCCCAACCGCAAACCATCATTTAGGACGTGTTGACACCAGTTCCGGAAGCAACTCCAGCCTCCGATGCTGAAAAATAACCATTCAACCTCTTGAAATTGTTGTCTTATTTTGATCATTAATTTGATCATTAAATAGTGGCAGCGATCGCTATATTATAAAACGACTTGAACAACTGCTTTTGGCACAGGAATGAATCAACTATTGAGGCTGAGAATTTCTTGGAGTTGATCCTCATAAAAGAATTTGCTTGCCCCGAAAGCCGGTTTGAGATCGCTGAGCCAGGTGGCATGGGGATCAAACTGGGCAAAGAAAGGCCGATGCACCCAATTGGGATGGCGGGCTTGGAGGAAAGAGAGGACAAATACGGTTTCTCCGGCAACGTCTGCAACCCCTTGAATCATGACTTTGCCGGGCAGGGCGGACATGACTGGGCCGCGAACGGTGCGGTTGAGTCCTGAGCCTTGTTGGATGGCAGCTTGGTAAATTTCCCAGGTGCGCATGAGGGGAATTTCAAAGTATTCTTTGGCTCCGGTCTGCCGTTCAACAAACATGTAATAGGGAATGCAGCCTAATTTCACTTGTAATGACCACATTTTTGACCAAGTGTCGGGATCGTCATTGACGTGACGGATGACGGGGGCTTGGGTTCTAATTTGTGCGCCGGTGGCTCGAATGCGCTGGATTGCGGTTTGGGCGATGGGGGTGCTGAGTTCTTGCCAATGTTCATAGTGGGCCATGATGGCAAGATGTTTACCCTGTTGCACGATTTTTTCAAAAAGGCGGAGGATGTCGTCTGCATCCGAGTCGGTTACGTAGCGATAGGGCCAATAGGAGATGGATTTTGTGCCAATGCGAATGGTTTGAATGTGGTCAAATTTTGGGGTGAGTAGGGGTTCAATATAGAGTGCTAGGGTTTTAGCATTCATGGTCATAGGATCACCGCCAGTGAAGAGAACGTCGGTGATGTGGGGATTGCGTTGAATATAGTCTAGGAATTGTCCTGATTCACGGGTGGCAAATCGGGAGTCGTCGAGGTTCACAAATTGGGGCCAGCGGAAGCAGAATGTGCAGTAGGCATGGCAGGTTTGGCCGGCGGTAGGGAAGACCAGTACGGTGTGTTGATATTTGTGTTGTAGGCCGGGAATGGGTTCTTCAAAAAGGGTGGGAACGTTGTGTGTTTTTTGGCCGGCAGGGTGGGGATTCAGTTGGCGGCGAATGTTGTTAATGGTGGTGGTGAAACGTTCGGATTTGGGTTCGTTTTGAAGGAGATCGATGACGGTTTTGATATGTTGTGGGGATAACATATCGGGATGGGGAAAGGTGAGGCGATAGATGGGGTCATCGGGAATGTTATCCCAGTCGATCAGTTCTTCAAGGACGTAGTTGTTGACGCGAAAGGGAAGGATGGCTGCGATCGCCCGCATTTCAAGACGTTCGAGAGGGGATAGTTTAGCCAGTTGAGGCAAGTTTTCTAAGTGTTTTGCATGGTAATACTCAATTTTTTTTATGCTGTTTTGAGTATGATGTTGGGCTACAGTCATTACAAATCACCTTGAAGTTAAGAACGCATCAATAAAAGTGTTTAAATTATAAAGTATTTTTTAGTATAATCTCAGTTTTTATGAGCTTTTAATATCTGAATAATTATAAATACTGATTTATTTTGGCTATTTATAGAAATGAGTTTTTCATAGTGTTATTCGCTTGAAATAACTAACTATTACTGAATTTCTCATAAAGTTTGAGATGAAAGTAAGTCAAGGTTGGGGATTTTTGAAAATCGTTTTTGAGCTTCTTGAAGGGTCTGCATTTTTTTACAGAATGCAAAGCGGACGAGCTTATGATTTTGGGGTAGCTGGTGATGGTAAAGGGCACTGCCTGGAATAGCCGTGACTCCGATAGTTTCGGTTAAATATTGGCAAAAGTCCACGTCATTTACGAAAGGTTTTAGCTGGGCTTCGAGGGGGGAATAGTCGGCCATCATGAAAAATGTCCCGTCGGGAATGAAGGGGATGAAGCCGCTGTCTTGAAGCATTTGGGTACAGAGTTGGCGGCGGGCGGTATATTCCTCTCGCAGTTGGGTGTAGAAGCTGGGGGGGGCTTCTAGGGCGTTGGCGGCGGCGACTTGGACGGGGGTTGTGCCGGAACCGCTGCTGTAGAGGCGAACCCGCAAAATCGCTTCGGTGAGGGGGGCGGGGGCGATCGTCCAGCCGATTTTCCAGCCGGTGACGGAGAAGGTTTTGCCGAAGGTGGAAATGGTGATGGTGCGATCGTACATGTTGATCGAAAACAAGCTCATCATAGACTTCATCGCTGATCGCGAGGACGTTGTATTTTTGGCAGAGGTGGGCGACGAGGGACATTTCCGCGTCGGTGAGGACTTTTCCTGTGGGATTGTGGGGGGTATTGAGGAGAATGACTTTTGTTTTGGCGGTGAAGAGGGCTTCGAGGGCTGCGGGGTTTAAGTTCCAGTGGGGAGGATGAAGACTGTAGAATTTTGGGATGCCGCCTGCGAGCTGGATGGCGGGCTGGTAGCAGCTATAGCAGGGTTCTAGAGCGATGACTTCGTCGCCGGGATTGATGAAGGTCATGAGTGTGGTGAAGATGGCCTCGGTTGCACCTTGAGTGACGAGAATGTCGGTGTCGGGGTTGTAGTCGATGTGATAGCGGTGCTGCATCCGAGTGGTGATGGCTTGGCGGAGGCTGGGAACGCCTCGGGCTGATCCGTATTGGTTGCGATCGCCCTCCACTGCCTCCATCGCAGCAACCTTCACAAACTCCGGAGCTGCAAAATCCGGAAAACCATGACCCAAGTTGACCGATTGATGCACTTGAGCCAAATGATTCATCTTGGAAAAAACGGCATTAAAGGCCAGAGCTTGAGCACGCTGCGCGGGTTGAATCGTCATCACGAGAAAGTATCTTGAATAAATAAAGAGACCATGAATGATCTAGGATCATTCGCCATAATTCTTAGCCCAACTAACGTTACAGACCATCACACTAGGGCCAGAGATCTGTCCCGTTAAAAAAACAACCCGAAGGGCCCCCATCGGGAAAAGTCGCCAATTGTAATGGCCCTTTCACCCCCTCATCGAGCGCAAGCGTTGCCTGTTCTCCGCCCATATCGGTTTTCAGCCACCCTGGATTAACCGCATTAATCAAAATATTTTCAGTGGCCACCTCTTGAGCCAGAACAATCGTGATCACATTAATAGCAGATTTAGCAATTTTATAGGTTAACCCCAAATGATCCATTTGATCCAGACGGGAGGTACGACTAGAAATGTTGACAATGCGACCATACTTTTGTTTGCGCATCAGTGGAATCACGGCTTGGCAAAGTGCAAAAGTACCCCGGACATCAGTATTAACGGCTTGGGTAATCCAGTCGGGATCGATGGATAACGCGGGTTGGTGTTGATCGAGATAGATCCCGGCATTATTGATCAAAATATCAAGATGGCCATAGTCCCGATTGATCGCCGTCACCAGTGCCTCAATTTGGCCCTGATTGGTAATATCCAACGGATAAAAAGAAACGAGACGATTCGCCCCTGACAGTCGAGCAACAGCCGCCTCCCCTTGAGCCACAGAACGAGCCGTCAAAATCACCTGGATATCCTGTTCAAGCAAAGCACGGCAAAGCTCAAACCCTAAGCCCCGATTGCCGCCGGTCACGATTGCAACGCGTTTGGTCATAGTACTCAGTCCTAAGTCTCATTGACTGACAAAATATTGATGTCAGCCCAGCAATGCATTGAATATACATTTGTTTTCACACATGTATATTTCGGTTAAGACAGTTTTTTGGTTATACTTACGCAAAAATGAGCATCCCAGCTCATGATAGCATCAGACTTTCAGTTTATCCAAAGTTTATATTAAGAAGTACGGCGAGGCAATTGACATCATAAAATTTTAATGCTAATTTATCTTTGCATTAATTGACATTGTTGTGTCACTAACATAAAGAATTTCGTGCCTTTTAAAAATCACGAGAAAGCTATCATGCGTTTTAGAAAAACTAACTTGGCCGTTGAATATCTGCAAAAATTGAGTGCATTTCATTTCATTCCACCCTAAATTCATCGTGGCCAACTATCGGGAAGCTCAGACATTTTCCCGTAAGGCGGAATGAATACAACCTCAACAATGGCTAACGATGTACCCATCACCAACAAACTTGGAAGAGAAAAGCTGCGATCGCACTGTCACTTCTTTAAGTTTTTTTTACAGCATCAAATCAATCTTGATTGGCAACTTGAATCAAAAAAAAATCATGCAGCTAACCTCTTCTTCTTTGTAATTTGACTGGATCTTTTCCTTGAAATTAGCTTTACTGTACGGCTTAGCCAAACTAAAGTTTATTCACGCATTCCTCCCAGAACAGTTGAGAGATCAATTGCCTGAACCCCATACAATTCCCATGCGAACAGGTCAGTTTTATCTATTTACAGAGCGTGTAATTCACGGTTCGATTGATAATAAGTCAGATCAATCTCGCTGGGGTGTGAATGGACGAATTGCCACTACCAGTACTCGAATTTACACGCCAAAAATGCTGAATGGTCTTCATCATTCTAAGTATTTCAAGCTCAAGAATATTAATCTTGATAAGTGGCATGCAATTTTAATTCGTGGCGAAGATCGTTATGGTTATAATCGCTATGCCGTTAAGTCAAAAATGATCAGCGAACAATTACCGCTATTAGGAAGTAAATAAGCCTTTTCTGGCAAATTGTAAGGTATATTTATTATTCTCAATACTCCCTATTGTCAAGGAAAGTAAAGTACTGTTGTCTTGCGTCACAAAAATGCTGCAAGCTTGCTACAACAGTACTTTTCATTTGATTACTTCGAGAACGAGCAGAAAAAATACTTGTTCTTAAAAAATCATGAGTTTTGTATAAGCAATTATTTTTTTTTGGTAAATTGAAGTTTTTATGACTATAGAAGAGACAAATTATCTAGAATTTCCAGTTGTTTACTCAGATTTTTGATTATGCATCAAGTATTTGTTCTTAAGTTTCAAGCCATTTTGGTCACGGGTTTGGTTTCTGTTATGTCTGTTTTTGCACTGCCGGTTTTGGCTCAAGACGTGGAAGCAGAAGGGGAAGAGACACAATCTATTTTGGTAGAATCAACAATTGTCGGAGATGTTAAACCGGAAGATGCGGTTACCGTGTCCGATGTGACCATTCCGGTGGATCAGCTCAGTTTGATTCTCAAGCCCATGACGCTTGAAGAACTACAGGTGGAAGCGGCGGCTTGGTTTTTACTCCTCAAAGATAAGGTGACGGCGATCTCGGAGGTGGAAGTCGCCATTAAGCGCGAAAATCTTGTGGTCCAAAAGGAAAAAGAGGCAGCGGCTTTAGTCGAAGAGGCGAAAACTGAGCTTGCTGACGCGGAAGCCCAGTTAGCGGAGGCGGAAGAAGGCTCTCCTGAATATGATGAGGCAGCCAAGCAAGTTGAAGTTGCGAAGGAAGCTATGCTGGCGGCGAATCAAGCGGTGGAAGCGGTGGTTCAGGAGAAGCAGAAGCTAGATGAGGATGAGACTCTCAATGCTGCGGTGGAAGAGGCGAAAAGTGAGGAAGGGATCACGGTGGCTCAGCGAGTGCTCAAGCAAGGCGATACCGATATAAACTAGTTTTTACTGTCGAAACCCTACCTCCATGCGTAGGGTTTCTCGCTCTGCTCTCTTGCGTTTTATCTTCTGCATCTATGTCACAAGATTCTTTAGACTCCTCACCCTTACAACCTGATTGGCTTAAACCCGATCAGATTCCGATTGCTATTCAAGATGTTCAGCAAAAATATGATGCGATCAGTGATTCTTATGACACCTATGTCCAAAACGCTGACTATCAAGCCCCAAAAGCGATCGCACCCCTCTTGCAAGGCTTTCTCGCTGAGCATCAACAGATTACTCTCCATCTCGATTACCCGATTCTTGATGCTGGCTGTGGAACCGGTGTGATCGGCTCTGCCCTCGCCACAGCAGGATTTAATACCATTTATGGCTTTGACCTATCGAGTAAAAGTCTTGACATCGCCCGACAAAAATCCGTCTATACTGATTTAGTCCAAGCGAATCTTCTCGAACCTCTCCCCTATGACTCTAAGCAATTTTCTGCCACGTTCTGCATCGGTGTTTTTTCTCGGTTTACTTCGACTCAAATTTTAGCGATTCTCTCGGAATTCTCCCGCATCACTCAACCCCAAGGCCTTATTGTTTTTTCCCATCGCAGTGATTTGATTCGTGATACAGATTTGATCAACCTGTTATCTCAATCTTCTCTATTCACTCCCAAGCACATCACTAAACCATTGCCTTATCTTCCCAACTTAATCGAGTATCAAGGCATCGATATTCAGTACATTTTTTTGCAAAATCATCTCTCTGAACTCTCATAGATTATCATCAGCGGTTTAACTCGATTTTTCAATATTATGCATATTGGTGTTCTCAAAGAAAATAAGACTGATGAACGCAGAGTTGCATTGCAACCCTGTCAGTCCCAGCAATTGGTTACTGAAGGTCATACGGTTTGGGTCGAATTTGGAGCTGGCGAGGGTGCTCAATATCCTGATCATACTTACAAAACAGCCGGGGCATTCTTGGGGGATAAACAAACGATTCTCAACCAATGCACACTGTTATTGAAAGTTAAATGTCCACTGCCTGAAGAGTATCAAGATTACCGTCGTGATCATATTCTATTCACCTACTTACATTTTGATGAGAATATTCAACCTGAGGCAATTAATGCATTCATCAAACGTGGATTTTTAGGAATTGCCTACGAATGGGTAGAAGTGAATGGCAACTATCCTCTTCTTGAACCCATGAGTCGCCTTACGGGACATCTTTTTTTTCAACGGTCTGTGGAATTACTGGCTCAACATAAAGGATTATTAGCAGGACGATATCTTCCCGAACTGCCGGGAGCGAAGCTGTTAATTATTGGAGTTGGTCGCATTGGTACGGAGGTTTTAAAGTGCGCTCTGTTGAATCATGTCAATGTGCTTGTGGTGGCTCGTAATGCACAGGTTGTCCACCAAAAAGCTCATGATATTCTCACTGAAGCCTTTGGCCCAGAGTCGGTTTTTTCTCCTCCCTCTGTCATTCCGTTTAATGATGATGATCCGGTTGCTTGTCAACGCCAAATTAGTAACATCATGACGGATGTTGATATTCTGATTAACTGTGCAGTGCGACGACCCAATCTTACAAAATCTCGGCTGCCTTATCTGATTAATCAAGACATGATTCGGCAAATGCAGCCCTATAGTATTGTTTGTGATGCGACGGCGTGCGATCGCGACCTGATTGAAACCTGTGTTTCATCCGAAATTCTCACCCATCATGACAGCATCGACAACATCATCCACTACAGTCCCGATCATATCCCCTCCTACGTCCCCAAAACTGCCACCGATCTCTTGACCAACGCCACATTTCCCTACATTCAACACCTCGCCCGTCACGGCAAAGCTGCCATTGTCTCGCACACCGCTCTCCGTCAGGGGGTTTCCTGTTACCAAGGCCAAATCACCCACCAGTACACAGCAACCAAAAAAGGGTTTCAATACACCAACATCCTCGATTTACTCTAAATCTCGGTAATGGTAAAGAAGTAGTGAATTGCTTGACTAAGTAGTATTATCAATTGCATTATAATGGTGTATGAAATACCATAATGCTCCTTCATGATTGAAGAATTTCTTAGAATATGATAATC
>CAZCWE010000019.1:0-1387 GCA_964502285.1 uncultured Spirulina sp.
GGGGGGATTGAAGGATGGTGTAGGCTCTTGAGATGGATTTGTGTATGAGCAGTAGTTGGTTGGGAGAGGGGTTTGGGGTGAGGGCGGCGACAATGCTGCATCATCTGCCCCTGTCTAGGCCTGACAAGTAATTGCGAATTTGATGGAACTTGGCACGGGGCGATCGAGTCCTACTGTCAGTAAGTAGCAGGTTTCGAGATCCCAATTCGACAGTTCGACACTCAGATATCCCGCCGTATTCCGTTGAGCCGTAATCGATTCTTGGGCCGTCGTCAGGGCCAGGGTTCCCGCCCCTGGCAATTGCACCCGCGCCCGCAGTGGGGTTTGACTCATCCAGTCTCCCCCCCGCACCGTCTCAGGGTCATAGTCGATCGCCAACCGAATGATTCCCGCGTCGGTCATCCAGAGGCGTTCCACTTGGGGCTGACTGGGGGACAGGGTGACGGCCAGCAGGTCGAGCACCTGTTTGGCCACGAGCAGCGCGATCACCATCTGCTGCTCCACGGAGGCTTCGTAGTAGTCTGTCGGTAAAATGGCCGCGAGGCGATCGCGCTGACTCTGTTGCTCCGCGTCCGAAAAGCGCGTCGGACAGAGACTCGGCGACAGGCGAATCCGTCCCATCACCTCATTGAGGGTTTGGGCATAGTCCGGGAACAGCGGTTGCACGGCATTGACCATCTTGGCCGCTTGGGGGCGAATGGAGCCCACCACCTGATTACAGGTTTCGAGCAACTGAGCCAAGACCAGCGGCGGCAGCGTCACCGGTAAAACATCCGCCAAATGGGGTAACCAGACCTTTTGGGCCGTCGATAGGCTTTGGGTCATTTCGTCGCTGTAGTCAAACGGACAGCGATCGCCGCTGCTTTCCCACGGAAAGCGGGGCGGATTGTGTTGAATCTCATTGTACAGTCGTTGTTTTAGCAAGGTTTGGAAACGTTTTTGCACGGTTGAAAAGTCTCCCAGCGGGAAAGGTTGAGGGGTTTGAGCAGATTCACCACCATCAGAAGAAGCCAAGTCCCACTCCGGGTCATCCCAGGCGAGAGAATCACTCCAGAGAGCATCCTCGGTGTGTGGGGTGAGGTCAGAGTCAGGCATGGCAACATCGCTACCCTGGTTGAGAGAAAAGTGTTGCTGTTTGGACTGTTGTTGGAAACTGGCAAGCAGTTCTTGATACAACCAATCCAAATTGTTGTTCATGTTACTATTCATTTGCAGATGCCCCTGATCAGGATACTGAGCGGTTCCGAATATCCCACGCCATTTCCAGCAGTTTAAACCACTGTTTTTCGGTTTGTGTCACGGTTAAGGACAATTGAGTCGCGATCGCTGCCAGCTCAAGGCCGTCCTGTTTGAGTTGTAACAGCCGTTGCTGATGTTCGGTCAGTTG
>CAZCWE010000019.1:1397-18006 GCA_964502285.1 uncultured Spirulina sp.
TGATAAAAATTGTGCCACTCATGGGGCGTGAGCCCTAAGTTATGCTCAAGATCCGCCTCAAGCCACTGATGCACCAACTCCCAGCGATGGGATAAGGCAAACCGAATTAAATGATATTTGAACCGCTGTTGGAGATAGTCCCGTTGACGGGACGTGAGGTTTAAAATCGCCTCGATTTCCTGCGCCGAAAGATCCCGCAGCCGTAGGATAAAGTAGTCTGCACAATCGGACTGATTCCGATCTTCAAAATAGCGCAAGAGTTCCTCAATGACAGTGTCATGGAGACTCCCTTCCGGCGTGGACTGTTGCCCATCACTCAAGATCGTGCGGAGTTGCTGCACGAGGGGATCGCCGTGGTCGCGATCGCCCCCGCCATAATTGCCCTCCGCCGCACTGTCCATATCCACCGAGGCTTCCGGAGGTTGTTTCTGGGAAAACGTTTGAGCGCGGAGAATGATCAACTGTTGCGATCGCCGTCGCGGCAAGGGAATCCGCCGCTTCGCATAGCGTTCGCAAAACGCCATATATTCCGCCAGTTGAAGGAGCGATCGCGGCGTATAGGTCGCCGGTAACTCCGTCTCCCGACGAAACAAATTCAACGCTTCGAGATAAAACCCCTGCAAAAAATCCTCAATCAACGCCACCCGCCCCTGATAACTACTCGACCCCTGCGGTGGCAGAATATAGCGATAGACGATAGAACTGAGCAAACTTTGTAATTGAACACGACCCCGCTTTGATCCCAGTTTGTAATACCGCAAGCATTGTTTTAACCGATGCTGCGCCAGCGTCTGCGCCCAATTTTCAATCTCGCCAGAGGTTTGAATCCGCTGACTTTCCTGGCAAATCCGCCAAACCTCCACCGCTAAACGGTGCGCCACGTCCCAACAGTGAGTTTTCGTAGCCTTGGTCTGTTGGTGGAGATCTTGATAAAGCGATTGGGTAATAAATTCCACGTCGGGATCACTCGATAAGGGATGGTCACACAGGACGCGATGGGCTGCGTCTTCCTGATTTAAAGAATCGTGATGCCCCTGTTTGGTTTCCCATACCCTTAAAATACGAGGAAATTCGCCAACTGTCAGTCCGAAAACGCCGGAAAATTGTCCGATATTATACGGAATCATCATGGATATTGAGCCCCAACTTCAGCAACTCTTGCGCAATGCCCCCCAGGATGGCAAAACGCCGCAACTCTTAACCCAAGCGGTGATTCCCGTGCTCCGCGCCTACGCCCGCCAGATGAAATACCCCAATTACTACGTGGTGCAAAATCAGCAAAAGCGTTGGGTGCTCACCACCCTCAGCAATCGAGCCGAGCCAGATTTAGAAAAAAAAGTCGTCTATGCCTTCGCCTCCCCCCAAGACGCGATGCTCTTTAATGGCCGCGCCGAAGCCGATCTCCGCCCCGTCTCCCTCCCCGTCACCCATATCCTGTTCCAACTCTTCGCCCTCAAAACCGTAGACAGCCTCGTCTTTTTTGAAAAATCTGGGGATTTCTCCGCCGGAAAAGAAGTCAAACGCACCGAACTCGAAGGCCTCGTCCAAAAACAATTCCTCAAAACCAAAGCCTCCCCCCCCGCCGATTTTGCCTAGCTGACGAGATCGAGCCCAAGGGTTAATCTCCTCTGAGCCAACGTTTCATTGTTGAGAATCGTTACACAAGTCGAACATCGCCATACTGTCCAAAATGCGAAAATGAGGCGTTGAGGTTTTGCACCAATTAAGGCTAAATCCCCCGTTATCCAATCAAAAATACAACCATAAAAATCATGACGAATTTAGTCCCAAATACCAACTTGTCGATACACACACAGACTAATTTGCTTGCAGGAAATCGAGTAGAAATCACGATGCCCGATTTACTGAATTTACCGGTGGGGACGAAACTAGATGTATTTGTGATCATTCCTCAAGCAGCCAATCCTCAAAAAATATCTGTCTTTGAAATGCTCAAACAAGCACCAACAACAAAGGCATTCAAGACGGCTCATGCAGTGGATGAATATCTTGATCATGAGCGAAACTCATGGGATGGTTAGACCTGAAAGTAGGGAGCCGTATTTACTTAGATACTGCTCCAATTATCTACATTGTTGAACAAGTTCCTGAATATCAAACCGTATTACATCCCATACTCGAAAAACTAGCAGCAGATGAGATTCTCCTGTTCAGCAGTGAGCTAACGTTAACAGAAGTCTTAGTGATGCCGCTCAAGAATCAAAATCAAGCTCTTGTGAATTTTTATGATCGCTTTTTACAGGCTTACGTAAACTTGCAACCGATCACTATTTCTATTCTCAGAAATGCGGCTCAACTGCGAGCCATTCAGAATTTCAAAACTCCGGACGCAATCCATGCCGCAACCGCTGAAGTTGCACAATGTGATCTGTTGATCACGAACGATCGCGCATTTAGTCGCCTGCACACGATGCCCGTTGTCGTGTTGCGAGATCTGATCGAACTCCAACCGTGATGGAATCCATCCTCGGCGGTTCAACAATCCTTGAGATGTCCTCAGCAGCAAGGCCCGCGAGTCACGCTAGGCGATCGCCCGCCTGCACCCGCATCCCATTGGCAAAATCCCAGCCCGATTGCGCTCGTTTTCCGGCAGGATGAAGGGGGACGGTGGCGAGGACTTTGAGGGGGGCGGTGCGGAATTGGGTGACGCAGTTGGGATAGAAACCGCGAAGCTGCCTTAGCTGACCTGGGACAACAGCCCCAACGCCGCCCCGCCCAACACCACCCACACCGGCCCGATTTTGAAGCGAAAAATGGCCACCGCCGCCAGGAGCGTGATCCCGATTGCGATCGCATCGCCCCAGAGCGTCAGCCCCGCCAAGCGCACCGTCACCACCGCCATCAAGGCCACCGCGCTGGCATTCACCGCATCGAGAAACGCCGCCGCCCAAGGGGATTGCCGCAACTTCGGAATCAACGGATTGAGCACCGCCACAAAACAAAACGAGGGCAAAAAGATCCCCACCGTTGCCACCACGGCCCCCGGAACCCCCGCCAGCAGATAGCCGATAAAGGTGGCGGTGGAGAGCACTGGGCCAGGGGTGAATTGACCGATGGCGATCGCATCCAATAACTCCGTTTGGGTCAGCCAACCCCGCCCCACCAACTCCCCTTCTAAAAACGCGATCAACACATAGCCGCTGCCGAACAACACCGTCCCCACCTTGAGAAACACCAGCGCGATCTGGCCTAAGGTTGCCCCCGTCGTTACGGCGGCGGCCTGGGCGATTTCGAGGCGGGTTGTCAGTGCTAATCCATTGGTGACCGCCACCCAGAGCGAAGCTGTCTGTTCCGTCGGGGCATTGGGGGGCCGCCGCAGCCAGAACATCCCCACTACACCGCCGATCAACAGTGCCACCACCTCATTCACCCCCCAGAGCAACAGCGGAATCACCGCCGCCGCAATGATCCCCAGGGGGCGAGACTTCACCGCCTTTTTTCCCAACCGCCACAGGGCCGCCGCAATAATTGCCACCACCGCCGGTTTAATCCCGTACAACAGCGGCGCGATCGCTGGCACGGTGCCAAACCCCACATAAATCCAGGCCAGCAGCCCCGTTAAGATCACAGCGGGCAAGACAAAACACACCCCCGCCACCACCAACCCCGGCCAGCCCCCATAGCTAAACCCCACATGGATCGCCATTTCCGTGGAATTGGGGCCGGGAATCAGGTTCGTCGCGCCGAGGAGGTCGAGAAAATGCTCGCGGGTGAGCCAGCGCCGTCGCTTCACCACTTCTTCATCCATCAGGGCAATGTGGGCCGCCGGGCCGCCAAACCCGATCGCCCCCAGTTTTAAGAACAGGCGAGCGATCGCGCCACACCGTGACAGACCCGACTCTTGCGATGATGCCATCTTGCTTCTCTCCCCACCACAGATTTAGACAGAATTGACTGGCTCTTACTGTAAAAAAGCAAGGTTAAGGTTTGATGAATGACAAGCAAGAGACGTATTTTCGGTAGCCCCTGCGATCGCTGGGATTATGAAGGTGCGATCGCTGCGTGGAGGGCAAAATTAACGCCAAAGGTGATGATAAATTTTGTTGAGAAATCATGTCAAATCATTAACCTCTGGGCGATCAACGTTTAAGGTGGGCCTAGATTTAGCGATCGCGCCGTCTTTGCAATTCAAGCGTGATCAACCCCGAGTAGTAATCCATTTTTCATGCGAATAGTCCCCTTTAAACATTCTCCCTGGCTCCGATTTATCACCATCATGGGTGCTGTAATCCTCGCCTTGCAGGTGTTTATCCTGCCGGTCTTGAGTCAACAGCCGGTAACAGTGCGGGTGATGATGCAGGCTCTCGAAGCGCAGCAATGGCAGCCCCTCAAGGAAAATTTTGAACAGCAAAATCCCGATATCAAACTCGATATTGTCTCTGGCCCCAATGACACCAACCTTGTTGAAGATCTCTATACCTCTGCGTTTTTGCTAGGGGATTCTCCCTATGATTTGATCTATCTCGATATTGCTTGGGTGCCTAAATTTGCCGCCGCCCAATGGCTCGCCCCCCTCGATGACTATGTGAGTTCGGCGCAACTCGATGACTTTCTCGACGGTGATGTGGAAGGCGGCCGCTACGAAGATCAACTCTATCGGATGCCCTTCCGCTCCGATGCCGGGATGCTCTACTACCGCACCGATCTCCTCGCGGAGGCGGGCTATGATCCCCCGGAAACCTTCACCGAACTTCTCGACATTTCCCAAGACCTGCAAGCCAGCGGCGCGGTGGATTGGGGCTATGTGTGGCAGGGTAAGCAGTACGAAGGGCTTGCGGCTATGTTTGTGGAAGTTTTGGCCGGCCATGGGGCGTTTTGGATTGACCCCGATAGCTTTGAAGTGGGGTTAGATGCCCCGGAAGCGATCGCCGCCCTCGAATTCCTCCGCAACACGATCCAAAACGAAATTTCTCCCCCTGGTGTCACCACCTATGCCGAAGAAGAAACCCGCCGCCTCTTTCAAAGTGGGGATGTGGCATTCTTGCGGAATTGGCCCTACGTGTTTGCCCTTGCCTCAGAGTCTGACATCGCGGGAGACTTTGCGATTAAACCCATGGTTCATACACCGGGCGAAGCGAGCGGCGCCTGCCAAGGTGGTTGGGGGTTTGGCATCTCGGCTAGCTCTCGCCATCCGGACGAAACCTGGCGGGTGATCGAGTATCTCAGCAGCACCGAAGCCCAGCGCGATTACATTCTCGCCACAGGCTATGTGCCGAGCCGAATTGCGTTATTTAACGATCCTGAAATCGTCGCCAAATATTCCCATTACCCGGACTTGCTCGCGGTGGTGCAAAACTCCACCCTCCGCCCCCCGATCGCACAATATGCCCAAGCCTCGGATATTCTCCAACGCTTTCTCAGTGCTGCATTGACGGACAAACTCACGCCCACGGAAGCCCTAGAAGCCGCGGCCCGAGAAACCCGATCGCTGTTGGGACGGACGGGGTAAGGGTGCGATCGCACCCCCGCCCCTCCCCCCCTGCTGTTATTCCCACAATTCCTATGACCCAAGACACCCTACGCCAACGCGAAAGTCGCACGGGTTGGATTTTGATGATCCCGGCCCTGATGATTTTGGCCTTGGTCTTCGCGTACCCCATCCTCCGCGCCTTTTGGCTGAGCACCTTCACCCAAAACCTCGGAACCCAACTCACCGCCGAATTTTCCGGACTCACCAACTATGCCCGTCTCCTCGGTGATAGCCGCTTTTGGCAAAGTCTCTGGAACACCAGCGTCTTCACCGCCTTCAGCATCACCCTAGAATTGCTGATCGGCTTAGTCTTTGCCCTGATTCTCAATCAAACCTTTCGCGGCCGAGGCCTCGTGCGCACTGTCGCCCTGATCCCCTGGGCATTACCCACGGCGGTGATGGGCTTGGCCTGGGCTTGGATCTTTAACGATCAGTTTGGCGTGGTCAATGATATTTTGATCCGCCTCGGCTTCATCCAAGACCGGATCACCTGGCTCGGCGAACCCACCCGTGCCATGCTTGCGCTGATCTTCGCCGACGTGTGGAAAACCACCCCCTTCATCGCCATTCTGCTCCTCGCCGGACTGCAATCTATCCCCGGCGATCTCTACGAAGCCCACGCGATCGACGGTGCATCCCCCTGGCAGAGTTTTCGCCAAATTACCCTGCCTCTGATCGCGCCTCAAATTCTCATCGCACTCTTATTTCGGTTTGCCCAATCGTTCGGGATTTTCGACTTGGTACAGGTGATGACGGGCGGAGGGCCCGCTGGAGCCACAGAAACAGTGTCGATCTATATCTATGCCACAGTGCGGCGATATCTTGACTTTGGCTATGGGGCGGCGTTGGTGGTGGTGACATTTTTGATCTTGATTGTCGCCGTACTTTTGACGGCTTGGCTCTTGTCAAAAACCCGTGTCAATCTGACGGGAGATTGATGCGGCCGAGCTGCCTGAATTGGCGCGAATGCTCCCCACTCTCGATCCTGCTTTGCTTATCCTAATTCTCTCAATGCCATGACCTCCCAACACACCACAACTCCCCCGCAAAAAATTCCCACTCAGCGGATTCTCCTCTGGGTTGGGGTGGCGTTTATGTTGCTCTTTTGCCTCGCGCCGGTGCTGTGGCAGATTCTCACCTCGTTTAAGACAAATTCTGCTATTTCAGCAATTCCAACGGTATATTTTCCCAGTGCAGATCAACTAACGATCGCTCATTATTTCAGTTTAGGCAATGAATTTTTACGCTATGTCTTGAATAGTTTTTTTGTGTCGCTGGTGTCTACAGTGGTGTGTTTAGCGGTGGGGGCTCCGGCAGCCTATTCGTTGGCACGCTTGAAAGTGCCGGGCGAGCAAATCGTGCTGGCGATCGTTTTGGTGGTGAGCTTGTTTCCCTATGTTCTCTTGTTTTTAGGACTGTTGGAAATTGTCAAGGCAACGGGGCTGGGGAATAATTACCTGGCGTTAATTGTGCCGTACACGGCGATTAATTTACCGCTGACGATTTTGGTGTTGCGTAGCTTTTTTCAGCAGTTGCCGAAGGATTTGGAAGATTCCGCTAAGATCGATGGGTATAAAACTGTCCCGATGTTGTTGAAAATCGTTTTGCCGATGACGATTCCGGCTTTGGTGACGACGGGAATTTTAACGTTTATTTTTGCCTGGAATGAATTCATTTTTGCCCTGACGTTTATTACCCGGTCGGAAATGCAAACCATTCCCATTGCCGTGGCAAAACTGGGGGGGGCTTCGGTGTTTGAAATCCCCTACGGGCCGATCGCATCCGCAACGGTTTTAGGGACGATTCCCCTGGTGCTGTTGGTGCTCTTTTTCCAGCGCCGCATTGTCCAGGGGATCACCGCCGGAGCAGTGAAGGGATAGGGCGATCGCTCTTGAACCGTTCCCGATTAACACCGTTTGACAGTTAGTCTTTTGCAGAGTTTCAAGAATTATGGCGCGTTTAGAATTACAACATTTACGAAAACAATTTGCTCCCAATGTGATCCCGGTCAAGGATATTAGCTTGACGGTGGAGGATGGCGAGTTTTTGACCTTGTTGGGGCCGTCGGGCTGTGGCAAATCAACGCTGCTCCGGTTGATTGCGGGTTTGGATCAACCGACGCGGGGCCAGGTGAAGGTGGGAGACACGGATTTAACGCTTTTTGCACCGGGCGATCGCAACATGGCGATGGTGTTCCAAAGTTACGCCCTTTACCCCCATATGACGGTGGCGGAAAATATCAGTGCATCGTTGAGAATTCGGAAAGTACCCGATGCCGAGATTCAGCAGCGCATCGGTGTGGTGTCTGATAAGTTAGGGCTGACGCATCTCCTCGATCGCAAACCCGGCAAACTCTCCGGGGGACAGCGGCAGCGGGTCGCCCTGGCGCGGGCGTTGGTGCGCAATCCCGAAGTATTTTTGCTCGATGAACCCTTGAGTAATTTGGATGCTCTGTTGCGCGAACAGGTGCGCGAAGAGTTGAAACAGATTTTCAACACCCAAAATAAACCCGTGGTCTATGTGACCCACGACCAAACCGAGGCGATGACGCTGTCGAGCAAAGTGGCGGTGCTCCTCGATGGGGTGGTGCAGCAACTCGACCCGCCGAGCCGGATCTATACCCATCCGGCGAATCGGTTTGTGGCGGGCTTTGTGGGCAGTCCGCAGATGAATTTTTTGGAATTGCATTGTGAGAATTCGATGGCGCGGGTGGGGGCGTTTTCGATTCCCGTGCCGTCCGAGTTGGGGGAGCGATCGCAAATTGACCTCGGTGTCCGTCCTGAAGATTTGCGCCTGGCCCATGAGGACGAAACCCCCACGTTTCGGGGTCAAGTGACCTTGGTGGAAAACTTTGGGCGTGAACAGCTCGTCACGGTGCAGGTGGCGGAAACCAGCACCAAAGTCCGGATGGTATTGCCACCGGATCAACACTGGGATGAGCAGGATATTGCGGTGGTGCTCGAACCGGCGAAAATCCACTGGTTTGATGCTAAAACGGGCGATCGCGTCACCCGTTCTGTGGCGTAGCCGGGGTTAATCCGCTCCTGCTGCTGGGGAGGTGAGGGCATAGGTGCGGGGCAATTCTGTGGCAAATGCCCCTGGGTCGTAGTCGGGTAAGCCATATTCAAACCCCGCCTGGAGCAGCAAATGTAACCAGCCTAAATCCTGAGACGAAAGGGGTTGAATCGCGGCAGCATAGTCGCGATCGCCTACGTGAATCGCAATCTCTGCCAACACTGCCCCTAACCCATAGGCTCCGCCGCCGCTAGTGTGGGACGACAGACGCACCAAGCGGCGCAAACTGCGGGCATCCCCCGCCAGACTTTGATTGATTAAGCGGCCATAATCGACGGGGATGATCAGGTCGTCGAGTTGCGATCGCGTAATCTCCGCCACCTCAATCTCAGGCGGCGTGTAGGTTATCGTTCGGTGCCGATAGATCACACCACCGAGGGCGATCGCACCTCCCGCAATGACGAACAATCCCCCCCACAGCAGTATCTGGCGAATTTTCATCTCATCCCATTAAACGTGAGACATGACCCTAAGATCATGCCTCAGCTTTACCCGGCGGCGATCGCGTGCATTGAACTTAAAGCCCAGGCAAATTCAGCCCGCTCGTCAATTCTTCCATGCGCCCGCGCATCGTTTCCGTTGACTTATCGTAGGCATCCATCATCGCTTCAAACACCATTGCTGAGAGCGTTTCCGCCCCGCCTTCAAGAGCCGCCGGAGTGATATTCACGCGGCGGGGTTCTTGATTTCCACTCAGCACAACGGTCACCGTGCCGGCTTCGTTATGGCCCTCAATTTCCATCTGCTCCAGTTCATCTTGCAGTTTTTTTGCATCCTGCTGAACCTGTTGAGCTTTTTTGAAGGCCTCGGTGAGTTCCTTCATCTTGCCGAGACCAAAACCAAATCCTTTTCCTTGGGTCATATCAAATTCTATGTAATTGGTGTTAAAACATTACGCAATCTCTGTTTGTCGATTGTAAAGGATTGCGACAGGACTCGCAGGGTTAGGTGAGATGAAACTCACCGAGAACCTTGACCTCTGGCCGTAATCGTAGCGACCAATGGTGTTCGACTTGCTGTTGAACATGGTGGATCGTCTCAAAGATATCCTGGGCCTTGGCATTGCCACAATTTAAAATAAAGTTGGCATGGCGGTGAGCCACTTGAGCGCCACCAATTTGGAAGCCTTTCAAGCCAATTTGTTCAATTAACCAACCCGCCTTATGGGACTCCGGATTCCGAAAGACACTGCCACAACTGGGAAGGTGGTAGGGTTGAGAGTTTTTTCGATTTTGCAGGTTTTCCTTGGTGCTTGCCATCACCGCCGCCCGATCCTGCACCGGTTGTAATTGAAAAGTGGCCTGCAAAACAAGGCGATTGTCCCCTTGCAAACTCGAATGGCGATAGCGATAGTGAAAATCCTCTGACCGCAGGGTGACGATCTGACCATCAGGGTTGAGCACATCGGCTTGCACCAGGGAATCAGCAATGCACCCTTGGTGTGCCCCCGCATTCATCACCACAGCTCCCCCCACCGTGCCCGGAATCCCCACAGACCATTCCAGCCCTTGCCAACCTCGTTTGGCGGCTCTCCAGGCCAAACGGGGAATCAACTCCCCTGCGCCGACGGTCACTTGACCCGCTTCATCGTCAAACAGACTCAGACGCAGATGCCGCGTGCTGACCACAAGACCGGACAGACCACCATCACTAATGAGTAAGTTTGAACCTGCCCCTAAAATCGTGGTGGGCAGGCTGCGATCGCGAGCCCAAGCGAAACAGGCTTGCAGTCCTTCGCGGGTTTTGGGCGCAGCGTACCACTCGGCGGGCCCGCCGACGCGAAATGAGGTGAAATTAGCGAGGGTGACATGGGGCTGAATTTGGCATTGTCCATCATCCAGCCAAATGGGTTGGGGCTGATAGGAGGTTGAACCAGGGTAGATATAGGTTTTCGTTGTCAACGGAAGATCAGAAGACAGGGTCATGGCCGGATATGGTGACACGCTAAGTAAGGACTAGACGGAAGTGGGGGAGTGCGAAGCCTGACGGGATGAACTAAGACGGGAAGAGTCTACACAACTCTAGATTGCGTTGTTTTGCAAGAGTTGGGGGATGATTTGATTGAGGTTCCCTGCACCCAAAAATAAGGCAAAATCTCCAGCGTGGAGAAAATTCTGTAGAAAACTTTTAAGTTCCGTCAACGAAGGTTGATAAATCACCTGCTGATGGTGGTCAGCGATCGCATCTGCTAGGATTTGTCCGGTAATTTGAGGGTTTGGGGGTTCACCCGCGCTGTAAATATCCGTCACAATCACCACATCTGCATCCTGAAAGGACTGGGTGAACTCCTCTAAAAAGGCCAGGGTGCGGCTATAGCGATGGGGTTGAAAAATGGCGACAATCCGGGGGCGATCGCTCCCCTTGGCCAATTCCTGAATCCGTAACTGCGCTGCCGCCAGGGTCACCTGTAGCTCACTGGGATGGTGGGCATAGTCATCAATCAAGGTAATCCCATTCACCACACCCCGCACTTCAAAGCGGCGTTTCGCCCCGGCAAACGTCGTCATTGCAGCGGCTAACACCTCAAACTCAACACCCAACTGGCGTGCCACTGCGATCGCCGCCAACGTATTACCCAGATTATGTTCCCCCAACAACGGAACCGTCATCTGGCCGAGGGCGACCCCCCGTTCCCACACCGTTGCCGTTGTCCCTTCGGCCCCATACACCACATCCGACACGGTATAAGTCGCCGACCGTTTCGGGTGGGTACTGTAGGTAATATCCGGGGCCAACTGTTCGCGCACCGTCACACAATCCGCACAGCCAATCAACACCTGAGTCTGGCGGGCAAAGGTCTTGAAAATATCAACAACTTCTGACAAATCTTGATAATGATCAGGATGATCCAGCTCAATATTCGTGATAACCCCAATCGCTGGGCTCAACTTCACTAACGAGCCATCCGACTCATCCGCCTCCGCCACCAAGTAGCGGCCTTGGCCCAATCGTGCATTGCCGCCGATCGCATCCACCTCACCGCCGACAACCACCGTCGGGTCAAGACCTGCCATCAACAGCAGATACCCCACCAAACTACTCGTCGTCGTCTTCCCGTGGGTTCCCGCCACAGCAACACTTTCATAATCTTGCACCAACGCCGCCAACACATCCGAGCGATGGAAAATCGAATAGCCCCGATCCAGTGCTGCACAATACTCTTGATTTTCTGCCTGAATCGCCGTCGAACACACCACTTGGGGTGCGCCTAGATCTGGGGTCAACGGTGTTGAACTCCTCTCCTGCGACGTGACCCCTACCCCCCCAACCCCTACCGCAACGGGCTGAAGCTGCGCTTGGCCGTGAAAGACTTCCAGGTTTTTGGCAGCCTGCTGATTAAAAATGCGAGCCCCAACGGATTCTAATCGCTGGGTAATATGGGTAGACCGTAAATCCGAACCGGATACTGGCAGCGAGCGTTTAGCCAGGATGTACGCAAGGGCAGACATGCCAATACCGCCGATGCCGATAAAGTGAAAGGGCTTTCCCTCAAAATCAACTGTTTTGGACATTAAATCTCCTTACACACCACACACCTAAAGTTATCGCCGGGATAACACGCGCTATATTATCAAGAATTGTGAATCTCAGCGAATCTATCTCTTGAATCTTCCCCTCTTTATAAAGGGTTTGCAGCAGATTAGGCAATAACACAGGTTAGAAATCTGACCCATTGACCCCTCGCACCAATTTCCCAAATCGTGTTGCCCCGATGGCTCCCGATCGAGCCAATGATTGCGACATTTTTGAGGCGGATCAGGCGCGATCGCACCGTCCCCCTGTCCACAGCATCGAGTCAATGAACGAGCCTCTAAGCATCCCACTAAATGGGCTAGCCGATCCGGATTTATGGATTTACCCACCCTATTTTTCGTCGTCAGGAAATTTTATTCTGCTCCAGTCATCCCCTCCCGACTCACGCCTGCCCCCCCCTCTTCACGCCCGAATAAAGTGACGCGATCGCGAGAGACACCCCCATGCCCTATTTACCGTCCCCAGCCACAACTTCCACAAACTTTTTCTGAAGGTAGACGCTGGATTGGCCTGCCTTTGCGATATGATTTGGGGTATTAAGATTCGTTTAATGTTATTGAGCTTAGAGACAGAGGGCAAGACGCAGTGATTAGAGTAGCAATCAATGGATTTGGACGCATCGGACGGAATTTCCTTCGGTGCTGGCTTGGACGTGAGAACTCCCAGCTAGAAGTCGTAGGCATTAACGATACCTCCGACCCCCGCACAAACGCTCACCTCCTGAAGTATGACTCCATGCTTGGGAAGCTAGACGCAGAAATTGATGCCGATGATAACTCGCTGACTGTCAACGGCAAAACGATTAAATGTGTATCGGATCGCAATCCGCTCAACTTACCGTGGAGTGAATGGAATATTGACCTGATCATCGAATCCACCGGGGTCTTCGTGTCCGAAGAAGGTGCATCCAAGCACATCGCGGCTGGAGCCAAAAAAGTCCTGATCACCGCTCCCGGTAAAGGCGGCAATATTGGGACATTCGTGATGGGTGTCAACCACCAAGACTACCAGCACAGCAAGCAAAACGTGGTCAGCAACGCCAGTTGTACCACCAACTGCATGGCCCCAATCGTCAAAGTCCTGCATGACAACTTTGGCATCATCAAAGGGACGATGACCACCACCCACAGCTACACCGGAGATCAACGCTTGCTCGATGCAAGCCACCGTGATCTTCGCCGTGCCAGAGCTGCCGCACTGAACATTGTGCCAACCACCACGGGAGCCGCCAAAGCTGTGGCATTAGTCATCCCTGAAATGCAAGGGAAGTTAAACGGGATCGCGCTGCGTGTGCCGACTCCCAACGTCTCCATTGTGGATTTGGTGGTGCAAGTGGAAAAAACCACCTTTGTGGATCAAGTCAACGAAGCGTTGAAAGAAGCCTCTGAAGGGCCGATGAAAGGTGTTCTCGGCTACAACGACTTGCCGTTAGTTTCCTGTGACTATCGCGGTACTGATTGCTCTTCGATCGCGGATGCCAGTCTGACGATGGTGATGGGGGGCGACATGGTGAAAGTCGTCGGCTGGTATGACAACGAATGGGGCTATTCCCAGCGCGTTGTGGACTTGGCCGAACTGGTTGCCGAAAAATGGGAATCGTAGGTTGCTAAGTTGATCGCCAGTACAACCCCATAAATTATGCTCACAAGGACGCTGCTTTTAGCGTCCTTTTTTAATAGGGCTTATTGAGGGTGAGAAGCGCAAGGTGGCGTTATTGTCGATAGGGTGAGACGCGCTGAAGGCTTCGAGAAATTGACGGACGTGGGGAGGGGTGTGGGGGAAGGAGAAGGTGCGATCGCCCTCGGCCATGTCGGCCCAAAATGATTGCAATGCCTGGGCAGTGGCGATCATTTCCTCCCCAGTTAAATTCAACGGCGGCAAACTGACAAACCGCGACATGAACGGAAATGAGTTTTCACAGGTGCGCTGACGGGATGCGGCGGGGAGATCGTCCCAACCGGGGAGCGATCGCAGCCGATAGGATTTCATCTCCAGGCGTTGATGCGTTCCCTCGTCGTAAAGTTCCAAAACGCGGTAGGGATGGGGATACCCCACGAGGGAGCCGGTGAGAATTTCTGTCACGCCATCGGCCTCGGCCACGTCTTGGATATGGAGATGGCCAGTGAGCACCAGTTGCACGCCCTGCTCGTTGAGGTAGTGGCGAAGGGGGGCGGCATCATCGAGCATATAGCGACGGCCGAGGGGATGGGTGGATTGATCGGGCAAGTGTTCAACGGTGTTGTGATGAATCATGACGATGACGAAGCGATCGCGCCACTGGGGTAAATTCTCGCGCAACCAATCCCATTGCGGCTGATCCAAACACCCCAACTGCCAACCAGTCGCATCAAACTGATTAGAATTGAGCCCCACCAATTGCACCCCCGGCGCAATTTCGCGACTGTACCAAAGCTGTTGCGGGTCATCGTAGCCAAACGACTGATACAACGCCGCAAATTCATCCAACCCAATTAACTCATCATCCCCCGTCGGCTCCATCACATCATGATTGCCGGGAATCACATAGACCGGAAACGAGACCGCCTTGAGACGCTCAATCAACCAGTGATGATTTTCCCGTTCGCCGTCTTGGGTTAAATCCCCTGGGATCAAAAGACAGTCTATGTCTAATTGCTCCAAGTGAGCGAGCATCTGTTCAACAGCGGGGATGCTAGCCTCGACGAGGTGAAAGCGGGGCTTGGTGGGGTCGATGGTGTGGGGCAAGGCGACATGAAGATCACTGGCGATCGCAAAACGGCACAGTCGAGTCATAAATTCTCTGTCAGCAGCAGATCAACCCTGCCATTATAGCCACGTCCACCCATTCCCAAAGCCCCTGCCTCCCCTAAGTATCAAGTTCTTTAAACGAAATGTCCGGAAGACTCCCCTCCCCCTCTAGGCTGAAATAAGCGCAGTTTTTGAGAAGCCCAGATTGATGGAAAAACGAGTCATCCAAACCGACCAAGCCCCCGCCCCCGTCGGCCCCTATAACCAAGCGATCGCCGCCACCGGCCAATTTCTTTTTGTGGCCGGACAGATTCCCCTCAACGCTGCTGGTGAACTGATCGGCGGTGAGGATGTGGCCGCCCAAACCCAACAGGTGATGCAAAACCTCGCCGCGATTCTCGCCGAGGCTGGCGCAACGTTCGAGCAAGTGGTGAAAACCACCGTCTTCCTCACGAACTTAGGCGACTTCGCCACCATGAACGGGGTTTACGCCACTTTTTTC
Source organism: uncultured Spirulina sp. (assembly GCA_964502285.1). GTDB lineage: Bacteria > Cyanobacteriota > Cyanobacteriia > Cyanobacteriales > Spirulinaceae > Spirulina. The sequence continues at coordinate 16,727 of CAZCWE010000019.1, forward strand.
AACGAAGCCACCGCCCCCGCCCGTGCCACGGTACAAGTGGCGCAACTGCCGAAAGGGGTCAAGGTGGAGATTGACTGTATTGCCGTTCTTTAAGGCAATTGTAAACGAATGTAACAATTATGCCGTCATGACAGCCTAGCGGCTTGACATCATCAAAACTCTTCGCCTACGATGGCATAGCATACCCGGGTAAAACTTCTATGAGCATCAAGATGCAAGACAAGCAGAAAGTAACTCTGTACTTACCTCCGCAGATGCACCGTAGACTCAAAATCAAATCTGTCGTTGATGAAGAGTCCATGTCCGCACTTGTGGAAAAGGCGATTCAGTTCTACCTGCAATATCCGGAAGCCGTCGCAGAAATTGAAGCTGCTAGCGGTCAACGGGGTCAAACCCATCGGGTTCATACCTGTCCGGATTGTGGTAGCGCACTGATCCAGCGGGATAACGAATTAATGTCCCTCCAAAATCAACCCACCGTGTTGACAGACGAACTGCCCGATGACATTACTGTGGGCAACCCCCACCCGTCCATCCAGTCCGAAGCTGATTCTCACGGCGAGGAAAGTCTCGTTCCCTGTTAGGTGTTGGGGTTGGCGATGCTAACCGACCGCAAGGGGAGATCCCATCGAGTCGTAACATTCAAAGGTCGATTCACGATGAAAGAAGAACTGAGCATTCTCATCAAAGCTCAATATCCCCTGATCTACCTCGTCACTCCTGAGGAAGAGCGTGCGGAGCAGGCGATCGCTAAGATTGCCCAAGCCGACACCCAACACCAAAAAGTGTTTGTCTGGACGATGACGCGGGGCATGACCGAGTACGGTCAAACGCGCAACACTCCCCAGGGCAACACGATCTCGCCGGAAGCTGCCATTCAATGGAGCATCCAGCAACGGGAACCCGGACTCTATGTGTTCAAAGACCTCCATGATTTCATCTCTGGGGCGGGGGTGAAGCGGGCGTTACGGGATGCGATCGCCGCGTTCAAAGGAACCGAAAAGATCCTGATCCTGATGTCCCCGATCCAAGATGTGCCCATCGAACTCGAAAAAGATGTGGTCGTGCTGGACTTCCCCCTCCCCACCACGGATGAACTGCATCAAGTCCTTGAGCAACAACTGAGCCGGAATCGCGTCAAGCCTCCCAGCGCCGATGTCCAAGAGAAACTCGTGCGTGCCACCCTGGGGCTGACCAAGGACGAAGCCGAAAAAGTCTATCGCAAAGCCTACGTCAAAGCCCAGCAACTCACCGAGGCGGAAGTTGAAATCATCCTGTCG
>CAZCWE010000019.1:18113-20347 GCA_964502285.1 uncultured Spirulina sp.
CCGATCCTGCGCTTGGATATGGGGCGGGTTTACGATGGGTCGATGGTGGGGCGATCGGAAGCGAATCTTCGCAATGCCCTCAAAACCGCTGAATCCATTTCCCCCGCGATTCTCTTCATTGATGAGTTAGATAAATCCTTTTCCGGAGGCAGCGGGTCATCGGATTCCGATGGCGGTACGTCTAGCCGGATCTTTGGGTCGTTCCTGACCTGGATGCAAGAGAAAACATCCCCAGTGTTTGTGATGGCAACGGCGAACCGCATCGAACGGCTACCGGGGGAATTCCTTCGCAAGGGACGCTTTGATGAGATCTTCTTTGTGGATCTCCCCACCCCGGAAGAGCGGGAATCTATTTTTAAAATTCATCTGTGCAAGCGGCGAACGGAAATTAATCGCTTCGACCTGAGCCAGCTTGCCAAGATGTCCGACGGTTTTTCTGGTGCAGAGATTGAGCAGGCGATTATTGCCGCGATGTATGAGGCATTTGCCCAAGACCGCGAGTTTACCCAACTCGATATCATTGCGGCGCTCAAGGCAACTTTACCCCTTTCTCGAACCATGACTGAGCAGGTCACAGCCCTTCGTGATTGGGCGCGACAACGCGCCCGACCTGCGGCAGCATCCAGTGCTGAATATCAGCGCTTGGAGTTCTAACAAGCTTTCTTCTTCCTTCGGGAAGGAGCGAAGGCTAGCCTCGTGCTAGCAGCCCGATCCAGACCAACGCGATTGTACTCCTTAAAATTCTCATGCCAGAGGCGATCGCATCCTTTTCCTAACTTAACTGTCGTTTTAATTTTCAAGAGGAAGTCCAACATGTCTCATTTCAGCACCTTACGTACTAAGATCACCGACGCAGCTATCTTGCAAAACTCGTTGAGCGATCTCGGTATCACCACCAAAACCAACGCTGATGTTCGGGGTTACAACGGTCAACAAGTTCGTGCTGACTTGGTTGCCGTGCTCGATGGTGAATATGACCTCGGCTGGTCTGCCAACAGCGATGGTACCTTTGACCTGATTGCAGATCTCTGGGGTGTGGCGAAAAAGCACAATCAAACCGAGTTGATCAACTCGATCAACCAAAAGTACGCCGTCAATAAGACCCTGTCTGAAGTGCAACAACGCGGCTTGAACAACGCCAACGTTAAGTTAGTCGTCCAATAGTTCTGACTTGCGTTCCAAAGCGCTATCGGGGTTAACTCCATCGGGGGTTAACCCTTTTTTAAGGCTCATTTCCAGCCCACGCGACCACTGCAGACTAAACTAGCGACCCGATTGTTGCACTACGATAGAACAGGGGATGCTCCCAGAGGTTTGCTCATCCATCCGGTGATCTTGTTATGGAGTACTTTCAAGAAAAATACATTAATCCGTTTACGGACTATGGTTTTAAGCGGTTGTTTGGGGAGGAGCCCCATAAGGATTTGCTGTTGGATTTTTTGAATGAGTTACTCCGCGATCAAGAAGGAGAAATTAAGTCACTCAACTACATCAAAAATGAGCGCCTCGGCTCCACGGCTCTCGATCGCAAGGCGATTTTTGACCTTTATTGTGAGAATGAACGAGGGGAAAAGTTTATTGTTGAGCTACAAAAGGCAAAACAAAATTTTTTCAAAGACCGCACGGTATTTTATGCTACATTTCCTATTCGGGAGCAGGCAAAACAGGGCAACTGGGACTATAAGCTCAAGGCAGTCTATACCGTTGCACTCCTGGATTTTGTCTTTGAGGACGATCAAAATCAGCCGGAGAAGTATCGGTATGATGTGAAGCTGACGGATATTGAAACCTGCAAGGTGTTCTACGATAAGTTGACCTTTATTTATCTAGAAATGCCCAAGTTCAATAAGACCGTTGAACAACTGTCAACTCGGTTTGAGAAGTGGCTCTATGTATTACGGAATTTAACCCGCATCCAAACAATCCCAGAACCGCTTCAGGAGGCAGTCTTTGAAAAGTTGTTTTCAGTGGCAGAAATTGCCCAGTTCAACCCAGCACAGATCCGGTCTTATGAGGATAGCCTCAAGTATTATCGGGATTTACAAAATACGATTGAGACAGCACGGGATGAGGGGATTGACACGGGGATTGAGATTGGGCGATCGCAAGGCAAATTGGAAGTGGCAAGGGCAATGTTGGCCGCAGGGATGGATGCTGCGCAAATCTTGGCGATGACGGGTTTGACCAAAACCAATGGGTTTCAAGCCTCGCCCCTTCGACATAGCTCAGGGCAA
>CAZCWE010000020.1:0-7633 GCA_964502285.1 uncultured Spirulina sp.
TTCCTCGTCTCCGCCTTTTTTGCTGCCTTGGACTTTGATGCGCTTACCGTTTAGCCAACAATTGGAACCGCTCTGTTTGACGAACACCGTCACTCCAACAGAGCGACACTGTGCCGCGATATCCCGCAGCCACTCCACATGACAGGGCCGCGCACCGGGCCCGGACTCCCCGCCGATGATGACCCAATCAATGCCTCCCATATGCAACGGGGTCAACCCCTGAGTTAAACCCGTCAGGAGATTCGTCCTGCTAGGCACTTCCTCATCTCCATCTAGGATTGATGCCGGGACATCAAAATTAATCGGTTCGAGCAAGGGTTCACAGGAGAGGAACCGAACAGCGGCGGGGGTGTCCAACAGTACTGGGATGCGCTCATTAGCAGATTGCTGATTTTCAGCGGTTACGCCGATCCATAGGTTGGACGGTAAGGTTTCTTGCCTTGCTGCTTCACACCATTCCTGCGCCGCCGCAAACGCAATATCAGGTCGCTTGGTGAGGATCTGGATGGTCTGCATTGGGGCATATTCCGCCCCGTCAAACACACGAAACTGCCACTCGCGGGAAACCCAATCTCCAAAGAGGTCAGTCATGGAACAAACAAAAATGCGCTTCAGCGATCGCATCCGTGACCACTTTTCGACCATGGCGTGATCAAACTTGAGCGCAGGCGCGGCTCCGGTATAGGAAAGCCCCGATGCAAAGTCAAATCTGTTGCCGGTGTTAATGACTTCGGCATAACAGTTTGCACAGCCCGCTGATATTTTGCGACACCAATGGCCGCCTGTGGCAACGGTAATGGGATTGACAGTGAGATCTGTCCATTGAATTTTACTCATTACGCCGCCTCCTGCCGTTCAAGGTTGTGCCACAGCAAACCAAACGTGACCTTATGAGATTCGCGCAGACGCTGGGGATTTGCAATCCGGGTCACGGTTCGCACCGATAACCCTGTCATTGCGGCAATATCTTCATAGCTATAAATCCACCCCGTTGCTTGCTGAAACTCTTGCAGCGTGAGTTGTGGCGTAACTGGGGGAACCTTGCGACAAGACTGTAGAATAGCCTTAGCCATTGCACCAACCTCCTAATACTTGTGGTGTTTTTGGTCAGACCCTCATCAGAGTTTGCCGCTCTGGTGGGGGTCGTTTTATTGCCTTTTATTGTAATGCCATTTTGTCCTTCCGGATCAAGGTCGCCTCAAAATATTCTTAACTCATGTCCGGTTTATGACCGGACATTGACCAAACCGGACACAGGGCAAAACAAGCCTATGACCGCACCCTGACCGGACAGAACCGAAACCGGACACCATGCCAACCATCACCATTGACAACGAATCTAAGACTATCCGGCAGGCGATTGATGCCCAGTTTGGCATAAGCGATCGCACCCGGCGGCGGTGGATGGAGCTATGTGCAGCCCATAACCTTGATTGGGTTCTAGACTGCCCCAACTTCGACACCAGCCGCCCGCCTATGACCCCTTACCAGCAATGGCTACTCCTGCAAGTTTTGGGAAACCGCCACCAAGGAAAAACCAACATCACCAAAGCATTAACCCACTACTGGAATAAAGAACAATGGCACTTGCAAACAACACATTCACCACCGACCAACTCAGCGGACAACTCGCACGGCGCGGCTTGACCGGGGTAGACAACTTGATCCGCCCCACCCTTGGGAGCATGGGATTGACCGCACCTTACACCGCCGACGACGTGAAAGCCTTGGAGACTGAACTGCGGAAGATCACCGCCAACACCGCGCCGTCTTCCCCCAAGCCCGCACCGCCGATCGCCCCGGCAGCGGAACAAAATGACAGCGAATCCCAGATCAGCGATGAGCATTTTGCAGCGATGAAGGTTCAAGCCGATCAATACCTCAATCAATTGATCCAAGTCGGGGCGGAGTATGTTGCAAAACAGACCCCCGTTGCCATGAAGTCGATGTTTGAGATTGGACTTTCCCAAGGGTTCAACCAACTCCCGGCTGCAAATTTTACGGAAGAGGGGGGCGAGAAACTGCTGTGATTTCCCTCCTCTTTCGATATCTCCAAGCCAGTTCGACCCCACATGACGCGCCCCCGTTTAACGGGATTATCTGAGGCTGAATCGGTTCTAAACCAGTTCCGAACCGATTCAGAACCACCAAACCACGCCCGCAACGGGGTCAAACCAGTTCCGAACCGTAGAACATCATCTAAAAATCCAATGTATCAAGTCGAACTCAAAACCCAAGTCGGATCGTTCCTCTCAGTTCCCATGGATGGCAATGGCTACCGTGCGCTAATCAGTGAAATCAACGCCGCTCGTACCGCGTCCCATTCCAACTTCCCAGAGGCTTCCCTCGTGTTTCTCACCACGAAAGGATTGACCACGATCAGCCCGGCGGCCATGGCCATCAGTGCCTACACCATCATCAACCTCGATGTGACGCAGCCCCAATCCCACAGCGGGCTAGGGGACAAATGAAGCGGCGCAGGAGGAAACGCCCCGCATCGACTAGACCATCAATACGTTTTGAGGAGACGCACTCATGAGCCGACGCAACCGACAAAAATTAACAACAGGGAAAATCATCGCTTATTTCATTGTCTTGGCAGTAGTCATAGGGGTGACCGCATTTTTTAACCCAAAAAATATTCCGATTGTTGCCACTATTTACACCTTTTCGTTTTTAGTTGAAGCGTACAAGGGGAACTCATGACCATTCCACAAGCACCGCCACCCCCCGCCATCGTATCCCCTGAACAAGTGCCGCCCGAACAGCGCCGCCCGCCCGCCCGGTCTCAGGGATCGATCTTCAGTGACTATCCCCTCCTGGCTTTCCAGCCTGCCTGTAGCCAACTCATCGCCCAAAACAACGGGGGCGGGGTGACTTGGGTGGTAGAAATGCCAGACGGGACGATGAACCCGTTGGCCATTACCGAGCCAATGGAGCAGCCCCGCGCTTTTGCCGCCATGGATGCAAGTGGGATCTGCAAGAACAAAGGCGCGATCGTGCCGATTATGACGCTCCAAGATTGGCAATATCGCATGAGCGTGATCCAAGTGGAGCCGACCATCAACCTAGCCCCGGATGGACTTGACCCAATGCCGTGGCTACGGATGGGATTGATTGGGTTGTCTGCCATGGGGTTGTCTGCCCTTGCATTAAGTGTGTTTGTTGAAAAACAACAAACCGGAAAGTCCAAGGCTCCAAGCACAGCAACAGACAAACTTTATTCCTTATTGGGGGAGACAAATGATAGATAGGTCTGCGATCGCAATTGTCTGTATTGCCCTAGGAGCAGCGGCCTGGAATATGGGAAACGCCGATCAACAACTCCGTCAAGGGATTCGCCAAGGCTCCGTTGAGGCGCAAGTGATGGCAGAGCTTGAAGGTGAGGCCTACGAGCAAGCTAACGCCACCGCGATCGCCCGCTACAAAAACGGCGGCTGCATCTATTCCAAAGTAGCCCTCACCGCAGAAGGGCTAACCGTCCAAGGATTCCGCGCTGGGATCTGCGTGGTGGATGGTTTTGGCGGGACGGCGATCGTCCAAAGCGACGGAAGATTGACCGCCTACGCCGCCACCAACGACATGAAAATAATTAACCAATTCATCAATAGCAGAGGATTGCAATGACAACGACACAACCCGGATACATCGTAAACGACAAAGAAGAACCCGCACCCGTGGGCAGCACCGCCCCCGGCAAAACACGCGCGGAACGAATCAAAGACGCAGGGCGCAAAGCCAAAGCGATGATCCGTAAGTTCGACATGAAGAACGTCAACGGGTTTGAACGGGCTATCCTCCTGGGAACTGGCACATTTTTAACCGTGGTGCTCCTCCAGAACATTGGGCCTTATGCAGGCTTCACCCGGCAAATGATCACCGATGGGATCGGACGGCTCCCTTTTGTTGGGGGAATTTTCCGCCAACCCACGATCGCATCGGCACTGGGGTTATTGGTGGGGGCATCCCTTTTCGTGGCCATCCAATCGGCTGAAGTGCTCCCCAAGATCATGAAGTCGGCAGGCTCGGCGCAATACCAGATGGTGCAGGGCTTAAGCGGAGCTGCCTACATCCTTGATGTGATTGCCTGCTTTGTGTTCTGGCCGCCGCTCTCTGTGTCTTGGGGGATGTTCTTTATGGCTCCCACGATGGGGGCGATCAACTGGTATAACCTGAGCGTCATCTTGATCACCGTCTTCGGTGCATCGGCTTGGGTTTCCCTGTTCATCAAATTCGCGAGGGACTAACGATGAGAACTTTGACCTACGAAGAAGTGGAAGCCGCCCGCAACAATATCATCCGACGACGAGCCACAAGCCGCGATCGCAACTCCATGCTGGCCATTGTCGCAGCGGTAGCAATGGCAGGCACGGGAGCTGGTGCTCCGGCGGCGATTGCAGTGGGGTCGCTGGCTTTGCTCTATCAGATCAATTTTTTCAAGACGACCACCAAAGACCGGCAGGATATCGGCAAACTTGAAAGTGACCCAAGCGCGATCGCCGCTCTTTCCCCTGAGCAATCAGAGGCGATTGCATCCGCCCTTATTGAACTTCGAGAACAGAAACGCCCTCAACAACAATCCCATGCAACAAACCCCCCTCGCATTGGCCCAACAAATCACGACGCTGCGGCTGACCGCCATCACCCTCCAATCCCGAAGCCTACCCAGCAGCCCCCGGTGGCAAAAGTTAGCCAAGCTACGCTCCCGGTTGTGGGCAGTGGAGCAGTCCATCAACCGGCAGGGGTTGACCCTGTGGAACCGAGCGCGGTTGTGGATGGTTACGCGGGCGATCCATGGGATGACCCGGTAGAGGAGCCGGGGGATTGGTTTGACGAGCTATTCCAAGAGCCGTGGCATTGCTTCGTTTACGGCAGCACAGGGGATGGGAAGTCAACCTTTGTCTGCAACATCCTCCATCGGTTAACAGCCCTCATTCCAGAGGCTCAAGTGGTCATCATCGATCCCAAGTACCCTTACTCTGAATGGGGCGGTTTCCCTGTGACCTACAAGGGCGATCGTCAAGTTGCTCAGGGGGTTCGCGCCATGGGAGACGAAACCGCAAAACGACTCGCCCACGCCACAAAGGAAGTCGAGGCAGGTCGTCCCCGCCCTGAGTTCCCGCCGATTATCTATGTTTTGGACGAATCAAACACAGCCTTCACGGATCACGGCGCAATGGTGGGGGACAATATCAAGCGCATCGTCTCACGGGGGCGGGCTTTGAATGTCTGGGGGATATTCTTGGGGACATCCTGCAATGTCTCCGCCTATGGACTTCAAGTTCCTGACCTCTACAATTGCCACAGATTCGCCCTCAAGAGCTTGGCTACTGTGGCGATCAACCGGGATGAAGCGCTGACCAAGACAGATGCAGCCCGACTCATTCAGGATCTCAAGTCTTTGCAATCATCGCCCTATCTTGCCTTGATCCAATCCGAAGGGCGCGATCGCCAAATCGTACACCTCCCACCCCCCATTGACCATGCCAATCAATCCCCCCCTAACCCTGAGAACCCTTATGCTACGGCTGAACAAGATGGAGGGGGACTTCCTCTCAGTGCGCCGATGGATTCTAATCCTCATCCTGGGGACGCTGATCAACCTGACTCTCACAATGTCGCTAGTCCTGTGGCGACTCTGATCGGGGATGTGACGGACGAGGCGATCCGCGATGAGTTCATCAAGGGAACTCCCTACGCAGAGGTGCTCCGCTCCTTCGGTATCCCATCCGACCGCCCCGAAGCCGATCGCATCCACGCGATCGGCAAGGACACCGAAAGAGAGATCCGCGCCGTGGCCCAGGCGCAAAGCCTCAACGCCACGGCTAAATATTTTGGGACAAGCTCCGGCACGTCTAAGTCCTATCAGCACATCCGCTCCCTGTGGCATGAGGAAAACCCGCCTCCGGTCACGGCAATGACGGGCATGGTGTAGAACACAATAAACCCCCGGTTATTTGCCGGGGGTTTATTGTTTGGTTGCCGAGTCCAACTTGCTTATTTTATCGACACGGACGGCATGGACGGATTAACGGATAGACTTTTTTGACCTTATTGTATGCCTGAAATGCATAGTCGTAACAAAAAGGTTCCGGGGGGATGACCCCGTCAAAAGACTGGAAATACTTATCCCCGCAGCCTCGGACAGAATTATAGGTCGTCCCCCTCCAAATATGAATCGGGGTTTCGGGGGGAAGGGAGGCATAATGCTTCCCTTCGATGAAATGCCCCATTGCAATGTTGAGGTTATCAGCCATTCGCAGCATTTTGGCTGCGGTGGTCGTGAAGGCGTATTTAATGACGTTAGTAGGCATCTTGTTTTCTATACCCCGACCGGGCGGGGAAATTTAATAAAGGAACCGGGGAAACCGCTCTAGGGAATCGAACCCTAGCAAGCCCACCAAAGGGCGGAAAATATTAATAATCCGTCTGCTCAACCAACCTTTTCAGTTGGTTGGCATTGGGGCGAAACCAGCCGCTCTCCTGAAAGAAACTCCAGAAGTTTCCATCGGGTGCAACGTAGTAGTCGCCATCGCGCCCCGCCCAATGTGGGCGGAACTTTTCAGGGTTGGCATTGCTGCGATCGTGAGCTGCGTCGTGCGCCGCCTGCATTTCGGCTTGGACAACCGCTTCGACTTTGCGACGGGAAACAAACCGCGCCCGTCCGGAGGTCAACCGGACGAAAAACACGCCTATTCGTGGGAGTAAAGTTTTGACTCATGGCGACGGCTCATCTTGGGGACTCCTTACGCTCCTAATCAGTTGCTCAAAAAACCGGGGGCAGACCGAGTTGCCGATCGCCGTCCCATCCGTAACATTCCGACCACTCCACTGGTAGTCATCCGGGAACGACTGAAGCCGTGCGAGGCAGGGAATATCCAGCTGCACGACCCGCCCGTGTTCAAGGGCATTAGCGCGATGCCAATGCCCATCGTAGCCCATGGCCCGTAGTGTCCAACATGGGCGGCTGTGGGTGAGGACTTGGAGAGGGCGATCGCTTCTCGCCCCGGTGTTTTCAATGAGGAGAGCGCGGGGCGGGTTGGAGGTTCGGGGCATAGAGGCCGTTATTGTAAACGAAGGGGAGTCCGCCCCCTTGACGGGGTGTGATCGTTGTTCTGTGGGGTGGACTAGCACCGATTCCCTCACCCATTCCGGCAGCGCCTTGACCTGCCAATCGGCCAACTTTGAGTCCGGTAGCCCCGGCAATAGATCGGCGATCGCCTCATGCCATCCCCTCCAAGGCGTAGGCGGCGGCAACGGCGGGACAAACCCACCTTTGACGGCCAACACAATCAGTCGTTTCCGAGATTGAGGCACACCAAAGTCGGCGGCGTTCAGCACCCCCACCCATGGGAAATATCCCGCCTTGTAGAGGGCGTTGATGATAATGCCGAAGGAATCCGACTTGACATACGCCTGCACGTTTTCCAGACTGAAATACTGAGGCTGCCACGCATCAATGTACTCTGCCACTTTTTCGGCGCAGGCGATATCGAGGGCGAGTTCTTTGCCGTTGGTCTTGGCGGCTGAGAATGACTTGCAGACTGGTGAGGCGTGAAACCAATCAGGGCGATCAAATTGGGCAGGGCGGGTGTTGAGGACGTTGGCGACGGTGAGATGGTCGCCATGGTTT
>CAZCWE010000020.1:7647-19954 GCA_964502285.1 uncultured Spirulina sp.
ACGTAGATGGCGGCGATCGCGGGGTCAATCTCCACGCCACCCACCGGGGTTGACCCCGCTTGTTTTGCGCCTTGGGCTGCGCCGCCGCCACCGCTGAACAGGTCAAAAAAGGTGGTCATTTAACTTGATGGTTATAGATGTATTTAATGGGCAAATCCGAAACCCTTATCAGCACTTTTTTGTTGACAAAATGCTCCAACCGATCCGGTGTCATGTCGGGATATTGTTCCCGGATTTCAGGGGCAACGCGAGGGCGCGATAAAAACACGGCAAACCCTGGCAGACAATGCCCTTGGATGTTGTCTTTGGGGTCGATAAACGGGGTATGTAACGCCCGCTCTATATCCCAACACAAGCGATAGACTCGCTCTCTCAAGGTTGCTAGCGAGACTGCACAGTCCCCACTTTCTGCCCATTCCTTGAGGGTGCGCCCTTGGTATCGGTAGGCATTTCGTGAGGACTTACCTTCGACATGAGGGGCAAACACCGCCTCGCGGGGCGGCCATCCTTGTCGCAATCGCCAGGCAATGGTGCTGGCGGCCACGGGGGATTCTTTAGCCCATTCTTTGATCAACTGAGACCGTCCATCAATGGTGATGGGCTTGTAGTCGCGACCTTTGGGGCGGGATGGCTCAGCAAAAACAGCCTCGTAGGGAGTCCAACCCGCCTGAATCCGGTGGTAGATCGTGGAATATTTCACGGGGGAAACCTTGGCCCATTCAGTGAGGGTTTTTGTTTGCCGCCCGATGGTGAGTTTTATTGTCATGGGTAATTCATCCACAAAACTTCGGTGCGCTTTTCGCGCTGGGCATTCTGCGACACAAACTCCACGCGCCGCCACCCGTGCAATTGCTCTAAGTAAAGCTCAGAGTCATACCCACTGATGGCAACCGGGCCGTCGTGGCGTTTGGCCAGGGTGAGCATATCGTGGTGATCCTGCTCAGACATGGTGTGCTGGTAGTATTGCCCACCGTCAAGGTAGGGCGGATCAAGGTAGATCATTGAATCGGTAACCGCCTGAGCAAAAGACTTTCGGAAGTCTTGGCAGCGGATTCGCGCCCCTTGCAAACGCTCGGAGACGCGCAATAAATGCGACCAATCTCGACGAGCGGCGCGATCGCATTGCTGCTGCGAAAACCCTGATAAGGAACCGCCACGGTGGTGGGCCATTGCGGAAAACGCGATCGCAGCGATCGCAAGGTTGCAGCGATCTCTTTTGATTGATGCAAAAAAGTCACGACCCCATGGGGCATCCATAAGACTTTCGATTAACCATTCTGGGTTATCTCGGATCGCCTTAAGTGCCGCCACGGTGGCGGGGTTGATGTCAGCGAGGACAAGGTGATCCGTGTCTGTTGCAAGTTCTAAACTCGCAAACCCGGCAAAGGGAGACACGAGAGTGCGGCAATAAAGGCGGGGGAAGTGGGGGAGAATCTTGGCGACCATTGAGGCTTTGCCGCCGTAGTAGCCCCCAATGGCGGGGACATTAATCTTGGTTTTCATCCCGCCTCCTGTACTGCACGGGCAAGGGCGGCCAATCGGTGGGCTTCGGCTTCGAGTGCGATTGCCGCATTCATAATGCGATCGCTCATGGGCAGTCCCCCGATAATCCCGGTGTGCGCTTTGCACTGGGCAAGGCTGTCGAGGATAGCGAGGTGATGTGCTGCGATTTGCTCATAGTAGGCATCGCAGTCGGATTCTCCATGATCGGGGACTGCGTAGGTTGTGCCGTATTGATAGAAGTCGGACATGATCTTTGTCTCCTGGTGTGGTCACTTCTCACTGTAGGCTCCTTTTGTGCGTCCGTCAATACATCATGCTATCATTACAATAATAAAACCTAAGGGGGATTTATGGACAAGATTAAGCGCAAACACTGCCAAGCCCGCATCCCTGTGGACTTGTTGAACCGGGCTAAAGGTGTCGCTCGACTTACGGGCGACACCATGACAGACCTGATTATTGAGGGGCTAGAATTAGCCCTCGCTGCAAAACGACAAGACATAGCTAGCGCCATCGACAACGAGATCGCAGTTCTTCAGCAACTCAAAGGAAATTAACCATGCTAGATATTGACCAACTCACACCCCGTCCCGTGACGGGCTAGGCTAAAGATCCGCAAAAAAATATCCCGCGCCATCTTGCACTGATGGAACGGGAAGAAAAAGAGGTTGCAAATACTGATATCAAAATTATGCCACAACCAATGAAATTTAACCCAACCGCCGCCGCCAATCAACTAGCCGCCCTTGGGTACGAACCCAGCGGCACGATCCACCTCACCGCATTCCTGCCAAAGATTTCACCCGATCTCGACAAGAACGCCCCCGCCGTGATTGCTCATGCCAAAAAGACCAAGGCAGACAAGGGGCGAAAGGCATCAGGGAAACTGTTGGACTTGGTTCCCACGATTGAGACTTGGGTTGAAGAGGGTCGCGGCGTTTACTTGGTGGTCAACGGGGCGCATCTTGCCGCCGATGTGACGGAGTGCCGGGCCGTCTTTTATGAGCACGACGATTTAGACAAGGCTGATCAGGTGGGACTGTGGAAAATCCTTGACCTGCCGGAGCCAACGCTACAGATCGACAGTGGGGGGAAGTCGATTCATTCCTATTGGACTTTGACTGAGGCGATCGCCCCCGATGATTGGCGCAAGCTCCAAACCGACCTCCTCAACTATGCCGATGCTGATCGCTCCCTCAAGAACCCTAACCGGGTGATGAGGTTAGCGGGGGCCCCGCATTTTGCCTTGACCAATGATGGGGTGATCCAAGATGGGACGGCCTCAATACTGAATGCAGCCGGGACGCGATACAGCTACTATCGACTCCGCAAGCTCATCCCAGAACCCGCCCCGACAGAACCCCCGCCGCGCCGCCCGCTGATGATCGTGGAAGATCCACGGGATGAAGACGAGCGGGTGCTGTCGGCATTGAACGCCATCCCCCGCCGCGCCCCTGGCACAGGAACTTATGAGGAATCGGTGCGGGTGCTGATGGCGCTGCAAGCCCACTACGGCCCGGACAAGGGCTTACAAATGGCACAGCGGTGGAGTCCCGATGAGGATTGGGGCGAAAAGTTGGATCGCAAGATCAACGGCATGAAGGGGGACGGCGTGAAGTTGGGGACGCTGTATCAGATTGCAAAGCAACACGGATGGAAAGACCCGCGTACTGCCAACAAACCCACCAACATTATCCCAATGAGATCCACCGCTCCCACAGTCCCAACGGTAAAACCTGATGCAACCCCGCATACTGTCACCAGTGACAGTGACAACGCTGGTGACAGCCAGAGTCCAGACCCCGCATCGGTTCTAGCCACTGTCACCGCTGTCACCGCAATTCTAGAGAATCACGACAGCGAGGGGGAACGGGGGATCGCCCTTGATGCTCTAGCAAAACATCGCGGGGTGTCTCGCCGTTCCCTTGACCTTGTGATTCGGGAGATTGAAGGCAAGGCAGAGATCAAGGAATCGAAGCCACCGATGGCGCCGAAATCGGAGGACTTTGACCTTAAGATGCTGTTCGGGGAACGCCTTGCCACAGCGATGGAAGCCGCCGCCGCGTCTGCATCGATTGACCCCATGATGATTGCCCACTATTTCCTGGGGGCGGCAGGCTCCGTGATTGGCGGTAAAACTCGCGCTTGGGTTGGGGGCGACCACACGGAGCCTGCGATCTATTGGCCTGTGATCGTCGAAGCATCAGGGGAAGGAAAAACCCGGGCCTACAACTTTGTATCCCAATGGTTCAAAAAGCGGCAGGCGGAGGAGAATAAAGCCTACGAAATACGAAAGGCTGATTATGAGGCAAAGGCAGCCAAGTGGAAACGCGACTCCGGCAAGGGAGCGGGTGAGGACACGCCGCCCGAACGCCCCGCACCAAAGCACCAAGTCCTGATCAACCAAGCCACGACAGAGGCCCTCATCAAGGCCCTCGCCAACAACAACGGGCGCGGGGCGTTGATGTTCCGAGATGAATTTTCAGGCACATTTAAGATGGGGCAATACAAGAAAGCAGGCGGGGACGATGAGGAAACGTTACTCGAACTCTATGACGGCGGCACGATTAATGTCCTGAGAGCTTCAGAGGAAGGGAGTTTGTTCGCTGAGTGTTCCCATGCTTGTTTTGCGGGGGGAACTCAGCCAGACATTTTCCGTGAGATCTTTGCTGACCTCAACGACAGCCGGGGCAAGCAAGCCCGGTTCTCGTTCTTGGTTCCCAAGCAATGCCCGCCGGTATACAACGAAAATCGCCACATTACTTTAGAGTTGCCTAGCCTGCTGGATCATATCTATGGGGAGATTCTCAAGAAGGCGGCAATCTCACCAGAAAAGATCAACTTGTCTGATCAAGCGTTTCACCATTGGCGACAATATGCCAACCGTATCAAGGGGGAAGCCCGCGCCGCATCCACGCCCCCGGTGCTCCGGACATGGTTAAACAAGCACGCAAACCGGGCCGTCCGCATTGCCCTAGACCTGCACTTCATTGATGCGGCTCTGGGGCAAAACGACGGCGACGCGATCTCCCTCAACACCATCAAGCGGGCGATCGCTTTTTGTGAGTTTCTGCGTTCCCAGTTTGAGTTCTTGCAGCGCCAAGCCGACACCGAAGGGGTGGAGGGGGTTGTCAGTTTGATTCAGTCCAAGACCCGTGCTTATGGGTCGATCAAGGCGCGGGACTTTTACCGCACCCATTGCAAGGCAGGAATCGCGGCGATCGCCAAAGACCAGGGCCGCGCCACCGCTGCGGTCACGAAGGAACTCATGGAGAAGGCTGCTCAGTCTGATGGGTTCACGGTGGTGCAGGATGGCAACAGTTATCGTCTAGAATTTAGCCCCCAACTTGGGAGTGTCGCCAAAGATGAAAAAGTTGGTGACAGTGGTGACAGTGGACAGGATATAGACATACCAACGGTTACAGCTGTCACCGACACTGGCCCTGTCACTGGTGACAGCGGTGACAGTGACCCAAAATCAGAGACTGAGAACCCAGAATCAGAGAACAAAGAATCAGAGAACAAAGATCAAGAATTTACCCCTAAAGAGGGGGACGATGTATGGGCTTGGACTGCCCTTGTCGATGATCCCGATTTAAAGGAGCAATGGGTTCAAGCCCAATATTTACAAATAGAACCCGACGGCGATCAGCACATGGTCGTCATAGGGGGGCTGGGATACTACGTTCACCATGTCCGACCCATCCCGGTGGAGGCAGTTCATGGGGACTAACCCCGCCGCCTCTGCCCTGATGTGGCATTGGCTGCACCATGGGCCGATGACCATTGCCACCGGGCAGCGCATCACCAGGGGCTACGACAAGGCCCAACGCCGCAAAGCATGGCAACACTACCAAGCGCACATCAAAGCCATTGAAGCCGGGTACGTCAAGCCAGAGCCGGTGAAGGAACTAACGGCGTGGCTGATGTCCATGGAGTCCCCTGCTGATTTTGCCGGGTTCGAGTTCATGTTTGATCGAGATATCCAAGTGGAGGCTTATAAGTCACTACCCCCGGATATCGTCGCTAAGATCCGGCCCATGATTGAAGCCTACAAGGCTAACCCCGATCAATACCTTGGAGGTGACGATGCTGCGTGATTATCAGACGAAATTGATTCAAGATATCCGCACCGCGATCGCTGCCAAGCACAAGCGCATTGTTGCCGTCAGTGCAACCGGGAGCGGCAAAACTGTGGTTATGGCGGAGATCGCCCGCCTCACTGCACAACGCGGCGGAACGCTGTGGATTGTGGTTCACCTTGATCCGTTAGTGGATCAAACCGTAGACAAGCTCCGCATGGTTGGGGTAGAGGGCGCGATCGGGTTTATCAAGGCAGGACGGAAAGAAGACCCCGCCGCTGCCGTGACGGTGGCTAGTGCTCAGACGATGGCAAAGCGTCAGTGGTGGCGATCGCATCCCCCCACCGTGATTTTGTGGGATGAATGCCACGAGTCCGCATTTTCTACCATCGGTCGGCAAACAATCTTGGAGTTGTTCCCTGACACGGTTCACATCGGGTTTACGGCCACCCCCTGCCGCCTCAAGAAATCCGAAGGCATGGCAGATATTTTCACCGAACTGGTACAGGGGCCGCTCCCAAAAGAATTACAAGAGATGGGCCACCTATGCCCCATGACCTATTACGCTCCTGATCCCATTGATATCGCCGGGGTCAGGACTCAAATGGGAGATTTTAAACAAGCGGATCTCTTACCACTGATGAACACCCCAGCCGCGATCGCGCTGCACGTTGACCAGTGGGAGAAGTACGGCGGCGGGTTGCCCACCCTAGCGTTTTGCGTCAACGTAGAACACGCCCGCGCAGTCTTAGCTGAGTTCCACCGCAGGGGCATATCCGCAGCCCTCATCGTGGGCCCACGACCCAGCGGGAAACGAAGCAAAGACGAAACCCCCGTTAAAGACCGCGCCGCCGTTTATCAGGCGTTTGACCGTGGCGAGGTGACGGTGCTCGTCTCAGTCAATGTCCTTTCCATCGGCTTCGACTCACCCCGCGCCGCCGTCGGGCTGCTGTTGCGCCCCACCAAGTCGCTAGGCCTATTCCTGCAACAGGTAGGGCGTGTGATGCGTCCCCATCCCGATAAGACCAGCGGCATCATCATCGACCCGGCTGGGAATTGCACTCGCCACCGTTTGCCGGAAGATCTACAACCTTGGTCACTCGATGAAGGCCAACCCTCGGATGGTGAAGCTCCTCGCAAGGTGTGTCCTAAGTGTTCCGCCGTTGTCCACGCCGCTGCACCGTCCTGTCCTGCCTGTGGCTATATCTTCCCGGTGAAGGAGCGCGATCGCCCCGATGCCGTCCGCGCTTTGTCAGAGGTTAAGCCCACGAGCAAACATGGGGACGAAGACCGCCGCCGCTACTTTGTGGCAGAACTTCGCAGCGCATACCGTGACAACGTTTCACCGGGCCGCGCCACCGTGCGATATAAGCAAAAATATGGCGAACAATCATGGCCTAAACAGGCATGGAAAAGGGGCGCAATCTTGGGCGATGAACCCAACCCAGACCTAGCGCGATTTTGGCGATATCTTTCAGTTCAATCCCAGCGTCGTGGTGGAGACATCAAGTGGGCGCACAAGCAATGGAAGGCAGAGCTTGGGACAGATATCGCTCCGCCTTCCGCGCTGCATCTGCCGTTTATCCCCGCTAGTTCCCCGTCTGCACCAAACTACCCAAAAACGCCACCACCGCAACCCCCTCGCGTTTCCAGCACCCTCTCCGTCCCCAATGCTTTAGATGCAGTAGTAACGGATTTTGCTCGGTCTGTTGAGGGAGATGTGATTGACCTTCTGCGTTAGACGGCGGCGCGATAACCACAGGGAACACAAACAAAACCCCTCCAACACGGAGGGGTTGAGCATGGTTGTATCCGATTCAAGTCTATGCGATCGCGTCTTCAGCTTCGGCATAGGCTTCGATCGCATCGGTGATCTTGCCGTGGAGAGTTGTTTCAAAGCTGCCCATGGTTTCCTCGTCAACGAAGCACGTCAGTTCATGCCATTGCAGCGCGTCCAACGTGTAGTCTTCCTCCAAAGGTTGATCGGGGTTGAGGACATCAAGGATGCCTTGGAGAAGGTCGGACTCTTCCCCTTCGGCAAAGAAGATGTTTTCTTCAGTGAGGGCGCGAAGGCGATCCCGTTCGGCACGGGTCAAGTGGATTCTGATTGAGTTCATAATTCTCCTTAAGGGTTTCCAGTCCATGCGCCGCGATGTTTGCGGCAAAAGTCGATCCATTCAGCCAAGTTGAACCGTTTACCTAGGGTGTCTAAGCTGGGTTCATCGTAGTCGTCAGCAGTTTTCTTGCTGATGACCGTGTGCTCGTGGCTTTTGGGTTTCCTTGTTTTGGGCATTGTTTTTGTGTGTGGTAAAGCGACCGCCCCAACAGGGAGCGATCGCTGTAGGGTCAAGGGTTAAAAGGGAATATCAGCAAGAGCTTTTTCGTTGAACGGCTCCAACCACGTCACTCGCTCGGCAGTGGTTGCCAGCGGGCGGGCAGCGTTAATGGCCCGCACCAGCGCGTCAACATCTTCTGATTTATCCGCTTGTTTCACCGCGATTGCCGCATCGCGCCATGGGTCAACAGGCTCAGAAGGAACATCAACTGCCGCCGGTAATGTTGCGACAGGTTGCGGATCTGGTGCTTTTCCCAGTAACCGATCAACCGACCCATGGACAGCACTGGACTCAACCCCCGGCACAAATCGAACCGAGATTTTTCCCGCGCCCGTTTCTGACGCTTGTGCAGTGACAGGCAATGAGATATTGGGCCAACGGGCAGATAGTTGGCGGCCTCCCATAGTAGAGCCGTTGAGCCACACCGAGCACTGATCCGCAATGGTCAACAGATAGGAAGGCTCCTGTTTGTAATCCTCTACTGCATCAGGGTCACCACGGAACCGAGTGATCCCCGTAACTGGGTAGCGCAATCCTGCGAACAATTCGGAGCTTTTAAACGAAGGGAAGTCCTTGGAAAGGGTCACTCCAATCGATTCACCTCGTCCGGTAGAGGTAGCTGCGTGGACTGCGAACAGTTCCGCCACTGTGCCAGCGGCGATCGCCGCCTTAAGTGTTGCGCGGGTGGGATAGTTTTCCACGTCGGCAACGCGCACCGAAACCTCGACCTCGTACCCGGTGGGGTCACTAAAAATAGCCTTGAGCAAAGATTTACCGTCATCGCGGGGCATCAGGATCAACTCTCCTGTAAGTTGCCCGACAACAAGGCAGTCTGTCTCGCCTTTGACAACTTCAACAGGGATCTCATTAGATCCCATCACTAAAACGGGAGTCCCCGACTCGGAACGAAAAAGAGCCGGGCCGTAGACTGCAACGATTTCACCGCGCATCATGTCGCCCTTGGCAAGCACCAAGGACTCCAAATTTATATCCGTGGCTTCAGTACGAGACAGGAAATCAGCAATGATCGCCTGCTCTCCCGCAGAGAAATCCTTCATGCCATAGTTTCCCCATTGAGAACGGGGAGGCTCCCAAGCGAGGGATTCCGCAAAAAGTTCAAGGTTAAAAACCAACATAATTCGAGTCCTTTTTTAATTACAAAACAATGGCACAGCCGCCACCGAACCACTAAGGCAGGTTCCGCCATAAAATCAAACGTCGTAAGCATCGCCCACGGGTTTCCCCGCGATATAGTCGGTGCGCTTAATTGGGATACCGTACCGCGCCGGCTGAGGCTGCGGAGCGTGGGAAGTAAAGCCCTCGTCACTCGCATAACTTTCAACTGTTGAAGCGCACCGCATCAACAGTTCATGCTGTGCCTCAAGAGGGTCGTCGCCCTCTTCAATTTCCGCACTTAACGAGGTGCTGAGCTTTACAGACTGGTAGTGGCCCAAATTGTACGAACGTTCATACAGGGCAAAAGTTTTAGAGTATCTCATGGGTTAATTCTTGGCGGGGTTTGAGGGTGTTTCTTCAGTCTCAACAAATTGCAGAGCTTCTTGAAGCGTAGAGAAAACTTGCTCTTCTCCTACGCCCATCTTTCCGTCGGCGTGAAACGTCCGCACCGTAACGGTGCAGTAGGTTTTGAGTGGCGAGATGGTGTAAGTCTTGGTCATTTTCCTTGATCTTTGTGTGGTTAACGATGCGCGGATATAGCGACGCGCCCCGCTAGGTGAATTAAAACTCAGCAGGCTCACCTGGTACGAATGAGTTCTCCCGGATGAACTTTAGGAAAACATCACGGGATACTTCCTCTTGAGCGATGAGATTGTATCCATCGACAAGCCAAGGCGTAACCTGATACTTAACAGAGGATGAAGCCGGGACTCGCACCACAACTTCTTCGGTGTGGGCGGGCGTGGTTTCGGTTTCTCGATAGCCCAATGTGAGGGCGACGTAGCGAAGACGGGGAATGGGGAGAATGGCGGGATGTGTGGCGTGTGTCATGGCGGCTTGTGTGTGAACTTTTTTAGTATAATAGCTCTCGATTAATCGATTCGTCAAATATTTAGAAATAAATCGACATCTCTAGCGAAAATGCTTATACTGAGAGAGTCTTAAGTAATGAGCACTATGAAAAAAACGAAACAAATTCCAGTCCCAATCAAGTTACATACTCAGTTTCATCACTGGTGTATTGAGAACAACATCACCATCACACGGGCCACCGCGCAGGCGATCGCCATGTACCTCGCCACTGACGGCAAGGAGGCTCAACCGTGAAACTCTTTCACCGAGATTCAGTGTTTGACCCAATCCTGAAAGATTGTGGCTGCGGGGGTGAATGTTGTGGCGATCCCCTGGATTACTGCGATATCTGCCGTCGCCCAATTTTGACCTGCGACTTCATCTTTGGCATTTGTACGATTGAATGCTGTCAGCAGTGCCATCAACGCTTCACGGGATTATTTCGTTGGTTTAAAACGGGGGTAGGGGATTATTTGCCAAAACCCTGCTCCTGTGGATGTGGAGAGATGAGCATCCTAGACTGCGCCAAAGGATGTGGGGAGGTGTGGGATGAATAATTTCGCGGCTATAACCCTCTGCACAAATTTGCACACCGAAGACAGCGATCGCGCCTCTATACAACTCAGCCTCCTTGACGGGGGTGCGGCATGATCGCCGTTCAACCCAACCTGTTCACCGTCACTCCGCCAAACTGGCCCACCAAGGTCTATGACGTGATCTATGCCGATCCGCCGTGGCAGTACGGGAGCCGTGGCCCCCGTTCGGGGCAGTTTGCCGAGCTTGACTACGAAACCATGACCACAGACGAGATCGCCGCCTTACCCGTGGAACAGATCGCAGCCCGTGATGCTGCACTGTTCCTGTGGTTTACGGGCTCGTTTATGCCCGACGCGCTCCAAGTCTGTGAAGCGTGGGGGTTCCGCTTTGTGCGGATCGACAAGGTTTGGGCCAAGACCACGGCGAAAGGCAATCGCCACGCCGCCGTTGGCCCATGGGGGATGAGTGACTGTGAATTCCTTCTCCTTGGCACACGGGGGCGAATGTGCTCCCGGCAGGCACAGCGCAATCAGTATGTGCTGTGTGAGGAACCCTACCCCGGTAAGCACAGCGAAAAGCCAGGAGTTTTTAGGTTCGGCATAGAGGAGCGTTTCCCTGATGCCCCCCGCCTCGAATTATTCGCCCGCAAGCGCGTCCCCAGTTGGGATGCGTGGGGCAACGAAGTTTAGGAGAATCATGACCAACTTAGTCGCTATTGACCCCGGATTGAAGGGAGCGATCGCCGTCTTGTCGGATGGCGGGATCTCTGTCCACCGGATGCCCATTGCAGGGAAAGATCTTGACTTGCCAACGATCGCCGCCATCATCAAGGCCGCCAGCCCAGAGTGGATCATCCTCGAAAAAGTGGGAGCCATGCCAGGGCAGGGCGTGGCCTCCACATTCAAATTTGGAAAGGGCTACGGCATGATCCAAGGCATCGCCGCTGCGATGGAGGTTGCACTTGAACTAACCACCCCCCAGCGGTGGAAGAAGGTTGTACTCCATGGCACTACCAAGGATAAGGCGGCGGCGATCGCGTTTTGCCGCCGTGCCTTCCCCACTATCCCCCTCGTCCCCAAGGGTTGCCGCGTTCCCCATGATGGTATAGCCGACGCGCTATGCCTTCTGGAATATGGCCGCCGTACATTAACCCAAGAGGCTGCATGACTCAACAACTCCCCACCCACACCGAAGCCTACATCTTCGTTGAACGGCAGCGCATCAACGCCATGCCTCAATCGGAACTGATAAAACACGCCCGGCAACTGGCAACCAACCTATACCAACAGCAGGCGCGATTCAAGCACGTCATGGCCGTCACCCAAGGCATCACCACCCCGCCAGAGATGCGTGATGGCCTTTTCGTGCTGCCGCCGGAGAAAGAGATCGCCTTCGTGCATCACCTGCGATCGCTCGACAAGATGCGATTCCCAGACCTCCAAGCACACACAATCATGATGATGACCACCATCACCACCACCGAGCACCAGTTTCGGCAGGTTATGGGCGGCTGGGGCAAGCCATCTGAACCTTTCACCATCCCCACCGACCCCGACCGCTATAACGAGGAGCCACAATGATTAACCCAAACGACCCCCGGCGGGTTGCCCTGTTGGCGTTCCTGTCACAGGGTGAGGCGGACTTATCCCGCGCCAAATCATTGATCACAACCCCCCTAGATGAGTCGGTCATGGTGGAAGTGGCGATCGCTGAATCCCTGCCGGTGACGGTGCTTCGGTCTGTGTCTAGGGGGCTGAGAAAATAAATCTCAGGAAAAGGGTTGACAGTGAAACGAAACTAGTGCAATATTGTGTACATGGG
>CAZCWE010000021.1:0-1715 GCA_964502285.1 uncultured Spirulina sp.
GAAACGCCTGGCGGAGATGGGTGATTAAATCAGCGGCGCGATCGCTCTGCCAGGTAATTTCCACGATGCCCACCCCCCCCGCGATCGCCGCCTCGGCCATGGCAATACCGACGTGATAGTCCGGAGCGCGAATCACCGCGATCGCCCGGTCGTGACGGAGGCGATCGCGCCATCGCACCACCGCCGCCGAAGGATCAGTCATCGCAGCGTCAAAATCGATACCCATTGTCTAAAATTCGTGAAGTGTACGGCAGGCAAAGCAGCGGCATCGCCCCTTCGGACGAATCCAGCGTGAACGCCTGCGATCCGCCGCAACAGGGCCATGATCTCTATTATTATTCCTGTTTTTAACGAAGCCACGACCCTGCCCTTGACCTTACCGCCCCTCGTGGCGATGCCCAACCTAGAGGTGATTGTGGTGGATGGGGGCAGCCGCGATCGCACCGTCGCGATCGCTCAATCCTACGGCGCCACTGTCTTCACTGCCCCCCAACCCGGTCGCGCCCAACAGATGAACTACGGAGCCCACCAGGCCCAAGGCGATACCCTCCTTTTTCTCCATGCCGATACCCAATTGCCGCCCGACTTTCCCCACTGGGTCGAGGTGACCTTAGCGCAGCCGGGGGTGATTGTCGGGGCGTTTCAACTACGGATCGCTGACGCGCGGCCCGCCTTGCGGTGGGTGGAGCGGTTGGTGCAGTGGCGATCGCACCTGCTCGCCCTGCCCTATGGGGATCAAGGCCTGTTTGTGGCGAAGTCCGATTTTGTGCAGGGGGGAGGCTTTCCCGATTTGCCGATTATGGAAGACTTTGTTTGGGTGCGTCAGATGCGAAAGCAGGGCAAGATTGCGATCGCCCCCGCCGCCGTCCACACCTCCGCCCGCCGTTGGCAACGCCTCGGTGTGCTCAAAACCACCGGAATCAATCAACTGATGATCCTCGGCTACACCTGCGGCATCAGTCCCCAACGCCTCGCCCGCTGGTATCGCTCCTGGCGTTAGTCCTGCCCCCCCTAGCGTCGTAAGCAGGTTTGGATCGACGCTTCTAGGGCCGACTGTTCGAGGGTCGTGAGGATGAACACCTCTTGCACGGTTTTGCCGTAGCGAGCGATCGCCTTAAACCCGCCCCGAATCGGCACCGAAATCCGCACCTTCAACTGCGGCGAATGACCCCGCACCCGACCGATCACCCCCGGTGTCACCGTTTGAATTCCCTCATGGGTGATCAACCGTTCCAACACCGGAATCAACCCCGGCACATGGGTCGAATGATTCCACACCAAGCGGCCTTTATCGGGTTTCGCCATTACGCCGCCTCAAGGGGAGCCATCGTCAGCCCCGCCCGACTCAGTTGCTGGTGATACAGTTCCGCCGGTTCCTGGGGGCCAACCCAGACGATCGCCTGACCCTCAAAATGAACCTGCTCCGTCAACTGCCACGCCTGTTCACTGGTCATCCCCGGAATATATTTCAAAAGACAACTCGCCACATGTTCAAACGTGTTGAAATCATCATTGAGGACAATCACTTTAAAATTCGGATAGGGCTTACGAACAACCTGCCGATCCTGAACCGGTGCTTGTAGAGGCCCCGTTGTCATAGTGGCATTCGCCGTTGTGATACTCATGGGCTTACTCTGGAAAAATCAACCGAAAAATTAACGCATTCGTAGTTGCTCAAGGGGATTACCTCCAATGGGTTCCATCACAAATTTACT
>CAZCWE010000021.1:1725-12474 GCA_964502285.1 uncultured Spirulina sp.
AAAATTGTCAGACTTTAAATATATAACCTCTATTTTAAGGGGAATTGGTTTAAATCATGACAGGGGCATGTTGACATCCCTGACACGACGACTGCTTTACCGCCCAGAGATGATGAATTCTTGTAGATTTACGGACTAGCATCCCGAATGACTGTAAACATAGAGATAGTATCACCAGGTCTGAATGTAAATGCTGCGGATGCTATTGCGAGTTGGCTCTTATCCTTTGAAGCATCTTCCCCTGCGAGTTGTTTTAGTTTTGCCCTTTGTCCTCCAACTGTTCGCTGCGGTGGGCACAGTTGGCTATCTTTCGTTTCGCAATGGTCAAAAAGCAGTCGCTGATCTCGCCAATCAAGTCATTGACGAACTCGGCCATCGCATTGAACAAGAAGTGATCGCTGCGCTCAGTGTTCCTCATCAGATCAATCAAACCAATGCCCAAGCGATTCGCCTAGGATTGCTGGATCTCAATGACACTCGTGATCTTGAATATCAGTTTTGGCAACAGGTGCAAACCTTTGAGGGTATCACTGCGGTTTTTGTGGGCAATCCGGAGGGAGGCCTTGTCTTGGCGGGTCGGAGTGAGCAGGGGTTTCCCTTTTTGCGGCTCACGGAAAATTTTGTCAAGGGAAACTATTACCGCTACAGCACCGACAGCCGGGCCAATCGTCAAGAATTGCTCGAAACGAAAACCTATGATGCGAGTCAGCGTCCCTGGTTTTTAAAAGCAAGCCAGACCCGCCAAGCGGTTTGGAGCGATATCTATCTCTTTGTGTCCACCCAAACCCCCGGCATTACGGCCAGCGAACCGATTTACGATGAGGTGGGAAATTTAAGAGGGGTGCTGGCGGTTGATCTGTCGTTGGATCAACTGAGTCAGTTTTTGCGGGGGTTGGATATGAGCGGCCAAAGCGAAGTGTTTATTGTGGATCGGGCCGGTCAATTGATTGCCTCATCAACGGAGGAATCGCCTTTTATCCCCGGTACGGAAGAGCAGCGTCCGGCGGCGGCCAGTGAAATTCCGCAGGTTCGCGAGGCGGCGGACTCGTTGCAGGCGGAGTTTGGTGCGTTGCGGAATATTGATCGCCCGCAGCAATTACGCTTTGAGATTGCGGATGCGCCCCACTTTGTCAATGTGTTGCCCTTGCGGGATGAGCATGGCTTGGATTGGTTGGTGGTGATGGTGGTGCCGGAACAGGACTTTATGGCGCAAATTCAGCACAGCAACCAGACGACGGTGATTTTGTGTTTGGTGGCTCTGGCGATCGCCACTGGCATTGGCATCTATACCGCCCGTTGGGTGACTACGCCAATTCTGCGCCTCAGCCAATCGGCGCGGCAGTTGGCCGAAGGGGAATGGACGAAACCCACCAAGATCGAACGCAATGATGAGTTAGGGGAGTTAGCGATCGCCTTCAACATGATGGCCAAGCAACTGCAAAGCTCCTTTGGTGTCCTTGAGCGCAGCAATCGCGCCCTCGAAGAACGAGTCGCCGAACGCACCGCCACCCTCGCCACCAAAGAAGCCGAACTGCGCGGCCTCTTTGAAGCCATGACCGAACTCGTCCTTGTCCTGGATTACGATGGTCGCTACAAACGCATTCCGTCCGGCAACCTGGGTATTCTCGTTCACACCAAAGACAAACTGCTCGGCCGCACCCTCCATGACGTTTTTCCCCCCGACCAAGCCGACCTTTTTCTGAGCCAAATTCGGACGGTCTTAGCAACGGGTGATCCGATCAGCTTTGAATATCAAGTCAATGCGGCCCAAGGCACAATCTGGTGTTTGGGTAATATTTCCCGCATTTCCGACGATACGGTTGTTTGGGTAGCGCGGGATATTAGTGATTACAAACAATCCGAAGCCTCCCTGCGCCAAAGTGAGCGGCAGAACCTCGCCATTCTCACCGCCATTCCGGATCTGATGTTTCGCGTCGATCGCCACGGCATCTATCTCGGATTTATGCAAAGTTACGGCGTTAAAAATCTCTTACCGAGTGACTTTAATCCCGTTGGCGAGCACATCACCACATTTTTAGTTCCCGATGTTGCTCAACGCCACCTTTACCATATTGAGCAAGCCCTGAGCCTCGGTCAGGTGCAAGTGTACGAGCAGCAGATCCTGATCGACGGTCAACCCCAAGAGGAAGAGGTGCGGGTTGTGCCCTATGGCGACGATGAGGTGCTGTTTATGATTCGCAATATCACAGCGCAAAAAGCAGCATTGCGCGAACGGGAAAAAGCCGAAGCGGCGCTGCGCGAAAGTGAAGCGAAAAACCGAGCGATTTTGATGGCAATTCCGGATTTGATGATTCGCCTGAGTGGGGAGGGGGTGTATTTAGACTACTTTGCTGCACCTGATTTTGCCCATCGCATTTATACCGAATCGGATCGCATTGGTCAGCATATTTCAGAAATCTTGCCGCCTAATATGATCAAACCTCTGCTTCGAGCTATTCAAGCGGCTTTATCGTCGGGCCTGATGCAAATTGATGAGGTGGAGTTTGAAGTGGATGGGAGTGTCTTTCAGCAGGAAGTTCGCACCGTGGTCAGTGGTGAAAATGAAGTGCTGATGATGATTCGAGACATTACCGAGCGGAAGGCGGCGAAGGTGGCGTTAGAGAATTCTTTGGCGTTGCAAAAGGCGGTGTTGGAGTCAATTACGGATGCGGTGATTGCGGTGGATCATTCAGATGAAATTGTTGCCTATAATCAAACGTTTTTGGATATGTGGAAGATTACACCGGAGCGGTTGATGAGTCCGAGTAAGGGCGATCGCTTAATGCCCTTGGCGCGGCAGGTGGTTGATCCGGGTGCATTTATGCGACGGATTCAGCACCTGTACAATCATCCAGAGGAGGAGTCATTTGAACTCTTAGAGTTTCGCGATGGCCGCGTCTTAGAGCGGTTTAGTCGGCCCCAAAAGGTGGGGAATGAAATCGTCGGCCGGGTTTGGGGGTTTCGGGATATTACGGAGCGTAAACGCGCCGAAGAACGGCTGCGGATTGAGCGCGAACGGGCAGAAACCCTGTTGCTGAATATTTTGCCGGTGGCGATCGCTGAACAACTCAAACAACACCCCGGCTCCCTAGCGGAACAGTTTGAAAATGTGACGATTCTCTTTGCAGATATTGTCGGGTTTACGCCGCTTTCGGCTCAGATGAAGCCGATTGAGTTGGTGGAGTTTCTCAATCATATTTTTTCCACCTTTGACCAATTGACCGAACAATTTGGCCTCGAAAAAATTAAGACGATCGGGGATGCCTATATGGTGGTGGGGGGCTTACCTCAGCCCAGGGCGGATCATACCGAGGCGATCGCCAATATGGCCCTAGCCATGCAAAAGGTGATCGAAACAATCACCGCCACGAGTGGGAAGCCCTTCCAAATTCGGATCGGGATTAACAGCGGTTCCGTGGTGGCCGGGGTGATCGGCATTAAGAAATTCATCTACGACCTGTGGGGCGATGCGGTGAACGTTGCCTCGCGGATGGAGTCCCTGGGCGAACCCGGTAAGATTCAAGTGACCCAGGCGGTGTATGAACGCCTCGAGAGTCAATTTACCTTTGATTTTCGGGGCGAGTTGCAGGTGAAGGGCAAAGGGGAAATGTCCACCTATTGGCTCGTGGGTCAACGGGAGCGGGCCCAATAAAATTCGCCAAGCGCGATCGGGGTTGAAGCCGGTGGTGCTTGGCGAAGGATGAGAAGCCGATGGACGGATTTGAACCGACGACCTTTCGATTACGAATCGAGTGCTCTACCAACTGAGCTACATCGGCAAGGCGTTTCTAAGTATAGCAGGAATCGAGGAATCCTAAAAAGGATTAAACTTTAAACCAGGATGTCTTAATTTTATTGTCATTTGTGCGAGGAAGACTAATGCCTAAGCCGCGATCGCTGAGTCCTGAAAAATATGCCCATTTGCAAGCAGAAGCCAAAGCACCCTATCGGGGGTTACGGCGATTTATCTATGTGGGGTTCGGTGCCTCCGGGTTGATCGGGGCGTTTATCTTTGTGACACAACTGGCCGCTGGGGTGGCAAAACCGGCAGCGGTCCCGAACCTGGCTCTACAATGCGGCCTGGTCGCGCTGATGGTCTGGCTCTGGCGCTACGAGAATAAAGTCGAGCAAAAACAAACCCGATCGTCTTCTTCGTCATCCCGTTCCTAATGGTTTTGCTTGTGCTTCGTCCCTCATTCCCAAGATGTTATGGAACTCGAAAATCGTCTTAATCTGTATCACGTTTTCCAAAACCTCTATGATCATCATCCTGATCTGCTCAATGAGTTACTGCACCTCGAAAGCTATGCCCCCAATGCCGGGAGGTTTGCCCCCCGCACTCCCTATTTGATGGGTCTGATCGACGCTGAGGATGTCTATCTGCTCACCAATGTGCTCAAGACGACCACCCAAAAACTGGAGCAACCACAGTGGGTTTGGACGCTGGGTCGGGCTGAGACCAATGCGATTTGCTTACCGGATGATCATCTCTCGCGACAACATGCAGCGATTCAGTATATTGCCGCCCAAGGATTCTTTTTGCATGACTTGGAAAGCAAGAACGGCACGTATCTGAACCATGAACGGATACAGGTTCCTCTCCGCTTACAGGAAGGGGATTTGATTCGGATTGGGGCGACGGTATTTTCGTTTTTTCTCTGTGATCAGACGATGATGCTGCCCCCCATTCAGCCGGAGTTGGCGGGAACTCTGATGGAAACTTCGCCGCTATCCTATTCTCCTCCGGCGGTGGCACAGGATGAGTTGCGATCGCCGCCCTCTCCAACAGACTCCCCTGTTCCACTGAAATCCACGGATATGTTTCTCCATCATCTGGCGGAATCGTTGAATACGGTTGTGCAACCGGGAAAGGATGGGTTGTCCGCTCAGACGCTCGATTCAGACCAACGCGCCAAAATTTTAGACCGCTTTTTTAAGTCTCAATCATTGGGGCAGGGTCATGATCCTTCAGCCGCCGAGGAGGATCATCGCGTTTGATCACCATGGGGCGATCGCAACCTCAATACACGGCTGCGATCCGTCGGAACCAGGGTTTATTCTTCTTCGCTCGTGGCGGGGCTCGATTTGTCGCTGCTGCCTTTCGCCCGTTTGCTGGTGTTGCCCTTCATCGAGTTAACGGCCACTTCCACCCCAGTTTGCAGCGCCGCTCGCACTTGGGATTCCACCTCTTGGGCGATCGCTTCATTTTCTTCGAGATACTTCACCGCATTATCGCGACCCTGGGCAATATTTTCGCCCTTGTAGCTATACCATGCCCCTTTGCGCACCACCACATTGGTCTGCTCTGCCAAATCCATCACACAGCCCGTGCTCGAAATCCCAGAGCCGAAAATAATATCAAACTCAGCAATCCGAAACGGCGGCGCCACCTTGTTTTTTGCCACCTTCACCTTGGCTCGAATTCCGTATTCCCCTTCTGAGCCTTTTTTCAGCGTTTGAATCCGTCGAATATCCAACCGCACCGACGCATAGAACTTGAGGGCATTGCCCCCAGTGGTCACTTCCGGCGACCCGTAGCTAATCCCGATTTTTTGCCGCAGTTGATTGAGGAAAATCACCGTGGATTCCGATTTACCAATATTCCCGGCAATTTTCCGCAGGGCTTTACTCATCAACCGAGCTTGTAAGCCCACTTGGGTATCGCCCATTTCCCCTTCAATTTCCGCACGGGGCACTAGCGCCGCCACTGAGTCGATCACGACAATATCCACCGCCGCCGATCGCACCAATTGATCGACAATTTCTAAGGCCGATTCCCCCGTATCCGGCTGGGCGACAAGGAGATTTTCAATATCCACCCCCAAGGCGGAGGCATAGGCGGGGTCGAGGGCATGTTCGGCATCGACGAAGGCGGCAACGCCACCACGTTTTTGCACTTCGGCGAGGGCATGGAGGGCGAGGGTGGTTTTTCCTGAGCTTTCGGGGCCGTAGATCTCAATCACCCGACCTTTGGGTAAGCCGCCCCCCAGGGCAATATCGAGGGTCAACGCCCCGGTGGGAATGGTTTCCACCCGCATCCGCGTCGCATCCCCCAGACGCATGATCGCGCCTTTGCCAAAGTTGCGTTCAATCTGGTTGAGGACTAGGGTTAAGGCTTTTTCTTTATCGGAATTTTTGGTGATGGCAGCCATCGATACCTCAGGATATGTCTTGACGATAGGAATAATTGGGGTTGAACTCTAGTGTAGTCTTTAGTACAAGAGTATGCAAACTCGGCGAGTGAGTGGGCTTAGGTGGGTGGGGAATCCTCTCGATTCAGTTCAGTTTCCCAATCTTTTAAGGTTTGGTGGCGGTGACGGCGGGAGGTGCGGCGATATTTCTTGCTTTCGAGCCGGGGTTCATAGGTACGCTGCCCGGCGGTTTTGATTTTGACTTTGACGCGGGCTTCGCTGTCGGGCTGTTGGTGGCGGACGGTTTCGGCGGCGATCGCTTCTTCGAGAAACTTTAAATAATGGTCGTACCGTTCCCAGTCCCCCCGGATGCCGCAGTCCGGTTCGTTGTGGTGGATGCAGTCGTTAAATTGGCAGGGATGGGTCGGGAGGCGATCGCGAATTTCAGGGAAATAGTGGGCTAACTGGCGCGGCTCACAGACCAAATCGGGTTTGTTAAAGCCAGGACTATCGGCCAACAGTCCCCCGGTCGCCAGTTCAAACAGTTCCACATGGCGCGTCGTGTGGCGACCCCGTTGCAGTTTCCCCGACACATCCGCCACGCGCACCTCCACGTCGGGGATCAGGGTGCGAATCAGGCTCGATTTCCCCACCCCCGACGGCCCGGCAAAGAGGGTGACCCGGTCTGCGAGTTGGGCGGCCAGGTGGTCGAGCCCAATTTGATGCTCCACACTAATCACAAGGGGAGCATAGCCCCAGGCTTGGAGGCGGGTTCGCCAGGCTTGCTGCTCGCTAGCGGGGACGAGATCGCATTTGTTGAGGCAAATTTGGGTCGAGATGCCGGTGGCTTCGGCTTGGATCAAGAAGCGGCTCAGTTGCCAGGGGTCGAGGGTCGGTTGGGCGATCGCAAACACCAAAAGAATCTGATCGGCATTGGCAATGGGGGGGCGATCGAGGCAGGTACGACGGGGCAAAATCTCACAAATCACGCCCTGGGCATCGGTGAAGTCGGGGTCTTCCACCTGGACGTGATCGCCCACCATCACCCGTTTGCCGACTTTTTTGAGGCGCGATCGGCGCGTACAGAGCAGCGTCGTTTGGGCGGCTCCTTCTAAGCGCACTTGATAAAAATTGGCCTGTTTCGCCACAACCATCCCCGCCCAGCGTTGCACCCGGTCGGCGGTCATTCCGCGTCCACCGCGCGTAACACCCGAATCGCAAAAAAACCGTCCCGCTCTTCTACGGTTGCGAGGGTATAGCCTGACATCACGAGACTATCGGGAACCTGTTCAATCGGTTCCCCCGGATCGAGCCATACTTCTAAGACTTCGCCCGCCGCCATCTGTTCGAGGCGAAGTTTCGTGCGCACAAAATTCAGCGGGCAGGGAGTACCCCGGAGATCTAGCGATGCGGTGATGGGTTGGTTGGAGTTCGGAGTCATGCGATCGCCCCCCTAACCCCGGAACATCTTACCGAGGAACCCTTCAAGTCCCCCCTCCTTTTCCGTCGCATCGCCGCGCAGCTTCGCCAATTGCATCAACAATTCACGCTCCTCTACGGATACCTTCGTGGGGATCGCAATCTTAATCGTGATTAAATGGTCACCACGACTGACCGGGTTGCCCAACTGGGGCACGCCGCGATCGTCAAGCTTCAGCACCGTATTCGGTTGCGTTCCCGCTGGAATCGTCAATTCCACATCGCCATCCACCGTTTGCACCGGAATCCGACAGCCCAGAATCGCCTGTAAATAGCTCACCTGCAACTCCGACAGAATATTAATCCCATCGCGCTTAAATTCGGCATCTTCCTCAACAAACAGATAAACGTAGAGATCCCCCGGTGTGCCACCGCGCACCCCGGCATCCCCTTCACGGGCAACCCGGAGGCGCGTACCATTGTCCACCCCTTGGGGAATCGTAATTTTGAGTTTTTTCGTCTCTTGCTTCCGGCCCGCGCCGCCGCAGGTTTCGCACTTCTCTTCGATCACATGGCCTTCACCGTTACAGCTTGGGCACACCGACACCTGAGCAAAACTACCAAAGGGAGTCCGCGTCGCGCGGCGCACCTGCCCCGTCCCATTACAGGTTCCGCAGGTTTCAAAATCGGAGTCAGTTTCCGCTCCCGTACCGCTTTGGCTCCAGACCCGTTACAGGTTTTGCAGCTTTCTTGGTGGGGAATCCGAATTTCCTTCTCGCCCCCAAAAATTGCCTCCCGGAATTGCAGTTTTAGATCCAAGCGCAGATCATCGCCCCGCACCGGGCCATTGCGACGACGGGCTTGGGTTCCCCCCGCCGCACCGCCACCGCCGCCGAAACCACTGAAGATTGTCTCGAAGATATCAGCAAAGCCGCCCATATCGCCGAAGTCGGAGTAGCCGCCAGCACCCCCGGATGAAACCCCGGCTTCGCCGAAGCGATCGTAACGTGCCCGGACTTCTGGATCGGACAGCACTTCATGGGCGCGGTTGACTTCTTTAAACTTATCTTCGGCTCCGGGTTCTTTATTCACATCCGGATGATACTTTCGAGCTAGCCGACGATAGGCTCGCTTGATCTCATCTTGATTTGCATCACGGGAAATCCCAAGAGTCTGATAGTAATCGCCTGCCATAGGGTACGAATCCGTCGGGTGAATGATTGACATACTCCCTTGCCTAAAGGCGAGGGGATTTTAAGCTCAAACAGCAAATGCAGGCACAGCCTGTCTAATATCGCCTCACTTAACGGACAATGCCCTGTCCGTTCTTGAACCATTACAAATCTAAATCGAAACGTATGTTCAACCCAGTAATGTACAAAGTTTGACCTAAATCACAATTGAGATCTCAAACCTAATACTTCGTTTTCAGGGTTTAAGTTTGCACCGAGGTTTTACCCTTCGCGCACAAACTGATTATACAACGACCCGGAGAAAAGCTGCCCCAGAAGGGCAGGGCTTTAGACCCATTGTTTTGGTAAAAGACGCTGTATAAAACTTTAACAAATTAGCGCACCCACTGCCCCCTAATCCACGGGTTCATAGTCTGCCGCTAAGGTGGCGTCATCATCATCAAACTCGAAGCGAAATTCGTCGTCATCACTCGCTTCAGCTTCCTCCTCGACAATTTGGGTGGGTTGTTCGCTGAGTTCGGCCGGGTCGATCGTTGTGGGAGCATTAGCGGGCACATCATCGACGGTTTCAAATTCAGCACTAACGCCCTGGTTGGCTCGGTTGTACAGATCTGTTCCCACCGCTAACACCGCTTGCTTGAACTCCTCAAGGCGCGTTTTCACCACCTCAACGGTGGAGTTCGGATCTTTAAACGCTAGGTTTAAGGCTTCTCGCTTGGCTTCGGCCTGCTGTTTGAGGTCGTCGCGGATGAGGTCGCTGTTGTCTTTGAGGGTTGTTTCGTGGGTGTAGGTGATGCTGTCGGCCTGGTTCTGGAGTTCGACGAGTTCCATTCGCCGCCTGTCTTGCTCGGCATAGTGCTCGGCTTCGGTGCGCATGCGCTCCACTTCGGCAGAACTGAGGCCGCCGGTGTTGGTGATGCGCACGCTTTGCTCTTTGCCGGTGGCTTTGTCCTGGGCGGACACGCGCAGGATACCGTTGACATCAATTTCAAAGGTGACTTCAATCTGAGGCACGCCACGGGGTGCAGGCAGAATCCCGGTGAGCAGGAATTTACCCAGGCTTTTGTTGTCCCGTGCCATGGCCCGTTCCCCTTGGAGAACGTGGATTTCAACGGAGGTTTGGCCGTCAATGGCGGTGGAGAAGACTTGGGATTTGCTTGTGGGGATGGTGGTGTTGCGCTCGATGATTTTGGTGAAGACTTCGCCCAGGGTCTCGATCCCCAGAGAGAGGGGGGTGACATCAAGGAGAAGAAGGTCTTCAACTTCACCGCCGAGGACACCGCCTTGAATGGCGGCTCCTAGGGCAACGGCTTCGTCGGGGTTGACGGAGCGATCGGGTTCTTTGCCACCAAAGTATTGCTTGATGGCGTTCCCAACGGCGGGAATCCGGGTTGACCCGCCAACCATCAGGATGCGATCGATGTGGTTGGTGGTGAGGTCGCAGTCTTTGAGGGCTTGCTTGACGGGGAGGATTGTCCCTTTAATTAGCTCGTTGGCGAGTTCTTCAAATTTAGATCGCGAGAGGTCACATTCGAGGTGCTTAGGCCCGGTTTCATCGGCGGTGATGAAGGGCAGGTTAATGGAGGTGTTGCCGACGGTGGAAAGCTCGATTTTGGCTTTTTCGGCGGCTTCGCGGAGGCGTTGGAGGGCCATTTTGTCGCCGCGAAGGTTGATCCCTTCGCTGGCTTGAAATTCGTCGGCCATCCATTGAACGATGACGTTGTCAAAGTCATCGCCGCCGAGGTGGTTGTTTCCGGAGGTGGCTTTGACTTCAAAGACGCCGTCGCCGAGTTGGAGGACGGAAACGTCAAAGGTGCCGCCGCCGAGATCGAAGACGAGGATGTGTTGGTCTTGGTCTTGCTTGTCGAGACCGTAGGCAAGGGCGGCGGCGGTGGGCTCGTTGATGATCCGCATCACGTCGAGGCCGGCGATGGTGCCTGAGTCTTTGGTGGCTTGGCGCTGAGCGTCGGTGAAGTAGGCGGGGACGGTGATTACGGCTTGGGTGA
>CAZCWE010000021.1:12492-19847 GCA_964502285.1 uncultured Spirulina sp.
CGGAAACTTCTTGGGGGGTGTAGCTTTTGCCCCGAATTTCCACGTCTACGGTGCTGTCTCGGCCTTGGACACAAATGTAAGGAACGCGCGATCGCTCCTCCGACGTATCATCCCAACGCCGACCGATAAACCGCTTGATACTATAAATCGTGTTTTCGGCGTTGGTCACAGCTTGCCGCTTGGCTAACTGCCCCACCAAGCGTTCGCCGGACTTGTCAAAGCCGACCATGCTAGGAGTGGTTCGCCCTCCCTCTGTGCTCTGGATGACGATGGGCTTACCGCCTTCGAGTACCGCCACACAACTATTCGTTGTGCCGAGGTCAATACCAATAACTTTTCCCATGACACTTGGGCAGTAGAAGTGTGCAAGATGCTAGATCAAGAATTCATTCCGGAACAGTGGCCTGATTCTTTATGTTGATTTTAATGGGAATCCGGTTCTGTGCAAGTGTTTTTTGCACGGGGAGGATTCTCAATGGTGGAATGAGTGGTGTTAAACCCCTCAATGGGCGGTGACTTATTCGGTGCCTGCGTCGCTGTCGTTGGCGATCGCTTCTTCCTCCGCCGCCTCCGGTTCCGGAGGGGCCGCAACCTTGACCATAGCATGGCGCAATACCCGGTCATGGAGGAGGTAGCCCCGCACCAGTTGCTCCATCACCGCTCCTTCGGCGTATTCGCTCGTCGGTTGGCGCATCATTGCTTCGTGGAAATTCGGGTCAAACTCTTGCCCTTCTGGCCGCATCGGCGCAACGCCAAGCCGCTTTAAGATGTCCACCAGATTTTTGTAGACACTTTGGTAGCTTTTATGGATGGAGGCTTCTCCTTCGGTGACGGCCTTAATGTGCGATCGCGCCCGCTCAAAGTTGTCCACCACCGGCAACAGTTCCGCCAGCGTCGTCCGCTTCGCCATGTACTCCAGATCCTCTTTTTCCTTCTGGGTGCGTTTGCGGAAATTATCAAAATCCGCCGCAATTCTCAGCGCCTGAGTCTTATGGGATTCCAACTGTTGAGACTGTTGCGCAAGCTGGTGCCGTAACGATTCCAGTTCAAGCTGCATCGCTTCGACAGCCTGCACCTGATCACTCGATAACGCCGGCTCCGCCGCCGCAGCATCATCACTCGGCTCCGCCGCCGCCGACTCTAACTCATCGGCCACAGCATCAGCCCCCTCAGAGGGCGTTGATAACTCGTCTATGGCATGATCCGCTGCAACCGTTGGATCAGCACCATCAGGGGTGTCTAGCGTCACATCAGGCTGGTTGGGGTCGTTCGTCATAGGAGGTCTCGTAAACTTAACAAAAATCAACTTAAAGAGGCAGTCTGCCGCGCTTGAACAGCCTTGAACGCCAGCAGTAAAGCCACAACGCTGCAAGGTTTGCAGATCTCACTGAACCATCATACCGTTTGACCTCTGTGCTGTTCTACCGACCCGCAAGATTTTCTTGGAATTCTCCCAGACAACAGAACCCGCTTGGATCGGAAAATACGCTAATTTCACATTGACAAAATCACAACATCAATGCTCGATCGCCCCGTAAAGAATTTACCGATCCGGGAATATCTACGGTTTAATGGAAAACAGGATAGGTGAGTTATCCTTCGCGTCAACAGCCAAATCCGACTCACCTCGCCCCTCGACATTCTTCATCCAGCAGCGGAACTCGGCTATGACTCAATCCTCATCGAGAATTTCCCGGCGCACTCGGGCCCTCACCATCCGAAATGAGTTTTCTCCCTTCGCACAGAAAGTCATTCAGACGGGCTTCATCGAAAGCGAACAAATGAAACAGGCGTTGACGGAAACCCGTCGCTCGGGCCGCCCCCTCACAGAAGTCCTAGAAAATATCACTGGCCGCCAACTCACCCCAGAACTGCAACGCCAGTATAAAAAACAACAACTGTTTGAGCTTAAGATTCTGTACGGCGTGGATTCGATCGATCCGGAAGTGAATGCGATCGAAAATAACCAGATGGCCGAGTTAATCGCCACCCTAGTGCCCGATGACATCTGCCGTCGTCATAAACTGGTTCCCCTGCGCAAAAGTGGAGAAGATCCTCCGTCGGTGCTAGTGGCCATGGTCAACCCCGATGCCCTTGAAGCCCAAGATGACCTCAAGCGCGTCCTGCGAGGGATTAACCTTCAGCGCATGGTCATCACCGAACAAGACTACCAACGTCTCATCGACCAGTACCTCGATGAGCAGGTGAAAATTGAAAAAGCACAGGAAGAGGCCAAAGCGGCCGATGTGTCCGATATTGTGGGCGATCTTGACGCGCTTGGCGAAGCCCCCGATGAGCTTGAAGAGGATCTCAGCCAAGATGACATCAACGGTGCTCCCATCGTTAACTTGGTGAAGAAAATCTTGATTAAAGCCCTCCAAGATGGGGTGTCTGATATCCATGTTGAACCCCAAGAAGAAACCCTACGGGTGCGGTTTCGCAAAGATGGGGTGTTGCAACAGTCCTTCCCACCGTTTCCGAAGAAGGTGGCGGGGGCAGTGGCGGCTCGGTTCAAGATTATGGCGGAGTTGGATATTGCCGAAAAACGGATGCCCCAGGATGGCAAAATTCGCCAAGTGTACCAAGGCCGCAAAATTGACTTCCGGGTCAGCACCCTGCCGAGTCGGTACGGGGAAAAGGTGGTGCTGCGGATTTTGGATAACTCCTCGACGCAGT
Organism: uncultured Spirulina sp.; assembly: GCA_964502285.1. Classification (GTDB taxonomy): domain Bacteria; phylum Cyanobacteriota; class Cyanobacteriia; order Cyanobacteriales; family Spirulinaceae; genus Spirulina. The sequence goes on from CAZCWE010000021.1 coordinate 15,169, forward strand.
TGGGGTTAGACAAGCTGATTAGCGACGAGGAGACGCTGGAAATGGTGCGGGAGATGGCCCGTCGTCCCTTTGGCTTGATCTTGGTGACGGGGCCGACGGGCTCTGGGAAATCCACCAGTTTGTATTCGGTATTGGCCGAGCGCAACGATCCGGGGATTAACATCAGTACGGCGGAAGACCCGATTGAGTATTCCTTGCCGGGGATTACGCAGGTGCAGGTTATCCGTGAGAAGGGGATGGATTTTGCGTCGATTCTGCGATCGTTCCTGCGGCAAGATCCCGACGTGATCCTGGTGGGGGAAACGCGGGATAAAGAAACGGCAAAAACCGCTATTGAAGCGGCGCTCACGGGTCACTTGGTGTTAACGACACTGCACACGAACGATGCAGCCGGTGCGATCGCCCGTCTCGATGAAATGGGCGTAGAACCTTTCATGGTCTCCGGCGCACTCCTCGGCGTGCTCGCCCAACGGCTGATGCGGCGTGTCTGTAGCGAATGCCGCGCCCCCTATCAACCCAGTCGCGAAGAACTGGCCCGTTACGGGATGACCGCCGCCGCCGAAAACGAAATCACCATCTTTAAAGCCAACACCATCCCCATTGAAGACCGCAAATCGAGCGGTTGTTGTGAAAAATGCGGCGGTATTGGCTATAAAGGCCGGGTTGGGGTTTATGAAGTCCTCAAAATGACCGAAAGTCTCCAAGCCCTGATTAACGCAGGAGCCTCCACCGATCGCATCAAGGAAGTTGCCGTCGAAGAAGGGATGAAAACCCTCCTCGCCTACAGTCTCAACCTTGTGAAAGAGGGCCACACCACCCTCGAAGAAGTGGAGCGCGTCACCTTCACGGACGCAGGCTTAGAAGCCGAACTCAAGGCCAAGCGCAAGAGTGGTCTAACCTGTACAACCTGTGCGGCTGAACTCCAGCCCGAATGGGTCGATTGTCCCTACTGCATGACCCCGCGTTTTTCGGACTAAGGGACACAAAAGTCCTCCTAGCTGGGCACACTCTGTTTTGAGGAGTCCTCTACACGCTTAAACTTAATGACTGCCTAAGGAGCATCCACTATGGAATTGATGATCGAAGATGTCCTCGAACAACTGGTTGAAATGGGCGGCTCTGATGTCCATATTCAAGCCGGTGCTCCCCTCTATTTCCGGATCAGTGGACACCTCCAACCTGCCCTGGGAGATGAGCCGCTGTCCCCCCAGGAATGTCAAAAGCTGATTTTCAGTATGCTCAACAACAAGCAACGGAAGGAGCTTGAACAAAACTGGGAACTGGATTCTTCCTATGGGGTGAAAGGGTTGGCACGGTTCCGGCTCAATGTCTATAAGGAGCGGGGCTGTTGGGCGGCCTGTATGCGGGCGTTGTCATCAAAGATCCCGAACTTCGATATGTTGGGGCTGCCGGATATTGTCCGGGAAATGACGGAACGGCCACGGGGCATGGTCTTGGTCACGGGGCAAACCGGATCGGGTAAAACCACGACGATGGCGGCGATGCTTGACCTGATTAATCGCACCCGGTCTGAGCATATTCTCACGGTAGAAGACCCGATTGAATATGTTTTTCCCAATGTAAAAAGCCTCTTTCACCAACGCCAAAAGGGGGAAGATACGAAGAGTTTTTCCAATGCGTTGAAAGGGGCACTCCGCCAAGATCCCGATATTATTCTGGTGGGGGAAATGCGGGATTTAGAAACGATCGCACTCGCCGTATCAGCCGCAGAAACCGGTCACTTGGTGATGGGGACGCTCCACACCAACTCAGCGGCGGGGACGATTGACCGGCTCTTGGACGTGTTCCCCCCGGAACAACAGCCCCAAATTCGCGCCCAGATGTCCCAATCGCTGCTGGCGGTGTTTAGTCAATGTTTGGTGGCGAAGGCGAACCCGAAACCGGGTGAATATGGCCGCTGCATGGCCCAAGAGATTATGATCGTGACCCCTGCGATCGCCAACCTGATTCGCGACGGGAAAACCTCAATGATCTATTCCTCGATTCAAACCGGGATGAAAATGGGGATGCAAACCATGGAGCAAGCCCTCGCCAAGTTTGTCAAAGATAAACAGGTTACCTTTGAAGAAGCCGCCAGCAAATGTAGTAAGCCCGATGAACTACAACGGCTCCTAGGAAAATAACCCTCACCCGATCGCCCTGCTTGCCTCCTGCCGATTCCACCCTTGTCACTCCTGTGAGTTTGATTAACTGCCATGCCCCAGTTCGTTGCTGAAGTTCAAGATTCCAAAGGCAATAAGCTCAAAGAAAAGGTCAAAGCGACCTCGGCTGAACAAGCTCGCATGATGCTCCAAAACCAATACTCCAGTATTGGCAAAATCGAGCGATCGGGCATGGGGTTTGACCTCAATGAACTGTCGGAGAAATTAACCTCCGTCACGGTGAAAGATAAAGCGGTGTTCTCACGGCAATTCGCGGTGATGATCAACGCGGGGGTAGCCATGGTGCGATCGCTCGGTATCCTGCAAGATCAATGCCCCAACCCCAAACTCAAAAAAGCCCTCACCGGCATCAGCGCCGATGTGCAAGCCGGGGTGAGCATCAGCGAAGCAATGCGGAAATATCCCGAATGTTTCGATCAGCTTTACGTCGCCATGGTGGATGCCGGTGAAACAGGGGGGGTGCTCGACCAGGTGCTCGATCGTCTCGCGGTCTTGCTCGAAAACATGCAACGCCTCACCAACCAAATCAAATCCGCCATGACCTATCCGATGGCGGTGGGCACGTTGGCGGTGATTGTCTTCTTCGCCATGACGATCTTTTTGATTCCCATTTTCGCGGGGATTTTTGAAGACCTGGGGACGACGCTGCCGCTGCTCACTCAGATCATGCTGATTTTGAGTAATTTATTCATCCCCGATGCCAACGATTGGTGGTTTTGGCCCGTCTTTCTCGGCTCAATTTTCGGCATCACCACCGCCTACAAAATCTATTACAAAACCCCCGCCGGGCATTTACAAATTGATGCCTTTTTCCTCAAAGCTCCCCTCGTTGGCGACTTGAACACCAAAACAGCCGTGGCGCGGTTCTGTCGGATTTTTGGGACGTTAACCCGCTCCGGTGTGCCGATCTTGAACTGTATGGATATTGTGCGAGATGTGGCCGGGAACCAAGTGGTCGCCAATGCCATTGAACGGGCTAAAGCCGAAATCCAACAGGGGGGCATGATTAGTGTGGCCCTTGAAGAAGAAGCGGTGTTTCCCCCATTGGCGATTCAGATGATTAGTATTGGCGAAGAAACCGGGGAATTAGATTCAATGATGATGAAGGTGGCTGACTTTTATGAAGATGAAGTGGAACAAGCCGTCAAAGCCTTAACCAGCGTGATTGAGCCGATCATGATGGTGGGGGTGGCAGCCTTGGTGGGGGTTATTCTCCTGTCCATGTATCTGCCGATGTTTGCGGTGTTTGATGAACTTGGCTAATTGAATGGAGTGTCTATGCCTGTGAAATCGTTTTATTACGAAACCCTACTGGCGGAATATAGTAACCGGGATGCAGCGATCGCGCTCCTCAAACAGCATCGTCCCTATCTCGAAATGATTCCGAGCATGCGGCGACCCTATGACAGTGTCATTCCTCTGCCCTTGCCCATCGTTCGCATCCGCCACCCTAAACCCAATCAATCATCTATCCAATACACCCCCAACACCGCCCGCATCTTAGATTGCGACCTGGCCATTTTGATGTGCGATCCAGAATGGAAAATCAAAATGGGGGTGGAAATTTTGGTGTTTATTCATCGCCCCCAGGAAGATTTTTCCGAACTCCTGATGCGGTGGCGCAACACCCAATTGCACCTTGATAAAGACTATGAATGGGTGATGCCCCATCGCTATGAAGATGTGATTAGTGAAGGGTCGGAGCGCGTGTATCCGTTGTTCGTGGTTTTTTCGAGTACGCCTGAACGGATTCAGCGGGGGTTGGCCGGTGCATCGCTGCCCTATATCATTCACACGGAACCCGACTACGCCGAGGGGGACGAGGATGCTGGGTTGATCTGGCAGGAAAATGAACTCGAACTTGAAGAATAACCCTCGGCATTTGCTCTGTACCGTTGCTCTCCTGTTGTTGTCGCGATGGCATCCCAAGAAGATCCCCAAACGCTATACCTCGATTTTCCCCACCAGTTTCAAAGCCTGGTGTTGAGCACGGTGAATGGGGATGGCATGCCCCATGCGAGTTATGCGCCGTTTGTGATTAATGCAGCGCGTCAGGTGTATTTATTGATCAGTGGTTTGTCGCTACACACGCAAAATCTGCTGACGACCCAACGGGCGAGCGTGATGTGGCTTGAAGATGAAGCCCAATGCCAACAAATTTTTGCCCGTCGTCGCTTAACCTATGACTGTACGGTGACGGTGGTTGAGCGTGATACAGACGCATGGGAAGCGATCGCGGATCAATTTGAGGCGCGTTTTGGTGCCATGGTCAAAACCCTGCGGCGTTTGGGAGATTTTCAACTTGTTTGCCTCACGCCCCAAGGCGGCCGTTTTGTGATGGGATTTGGGGCCGCCTACCGGATTAACGGTGATGATTTAGATCAGCTTTATCCTCTGCGGGGTTGAAGGGTCTATTCTGCTGTATCCTCGTCTTCTTCTTTAACTTTTGGCACAAAATCGGGGCGATCGCGCCCTTCCCAACCCGCCGGCCGCTTC
>CAZCWE010000022.1:0-595 GCA_964502285.1 uncultured Spirulina sp.
CGTCCCCGCGTGGAATTCCCCGACGGTCACCACAGCAGCATCGAGGGGGCTAACATTACGAGACACAATCGTTTGCAGGGCGTTGACCACCTGGGAGGCGACCACAATTGAATCAATGGTTTGATCTGGGATTGCACCATGGCCGCCTTTGCCTAAAATCGTGCAGCGGAAACATTCCACCGCCGCCATCAACGGGCCGCTGCGAATGCCCACCGTCCCCAAGGGTAAGTTGTTCCAAATATGCAACCCGATGATCCCGTCCACATCCGGATTTTGCAAGACCCCCGCTTCAATCATCGGTTTTGCCCCGCCGACACTTTCTTCGGCAGGCTGGAAAATGAATTTCACGGTGCCGCGAAAGGCCTCGCGATGCTGGGCGAGATAGTAGGCCGTGCCGAGGGCGATCGCTACATGGCCATCATGGCCGCAGGCGTGCATCTTGCCATCCCGTTGGGAACAATAGGGCACATCGTTTTCTTCTTGGATGGGCAGCGCATCCATATCCGCCCGGATGGCCAAAACGGGGCCCGGGTGAGGGCTAGCGATCGTTGCCACTATCCCGGTTTCCGCAATACCAGTTTGATGGTCAATGCCC
>CAZCWE010000022.1:605-14083 GCA_964502285.1 uncultured Spirulina sp.
GTTCATCAAAGGCGAGTTCTGGGTACTGATGAATCTGCCGCCGCCATTGCACGAGTTCCCGTTGCAAGTTGCGGATTTCAAGGCGCACTTTCGAGAGATCAAGGCTGGGTGCGATCGGAAATGTAGAAACCATAGGATTGTCCGGGGATGATAAGAGAGCAAAAAAAATTCACGCCAACTAACCCGCGCCTAACGCTGCCCCAGCACACAAAGCAGGGTTCATCTAGATCACGCCAGGTCAATTAACGCCGATAGTTAAACTGTAACCTGTTGCCGAAACTCTCGACTGACTCCATACCTGAGCGACCATTGGGTTAGGGCATTATCAACTCACGAGACCCCCATTTAACGAAAAATCCTCTGGATCAGGAAAGAGTTGACCAGAGCATCGATCGGAAATTTGCTAATTACGACTCCCGAAATTCACGAGACTCTTTCTGACACTTTGGGGGGCATATATCGTGTTGAATGAAAGAGTTTTGACGTTGAGAGACTGTGGATTTTTTCTCGGAGCAAGGCATAGAGGGCTAAATCCAGTTCGTTAGCTTGAGCCAGCGTCTTTTGGACAGTGTCATGAATGTCGGCAAGATTCAAGCGGTACGGAGTGCGATTGTCAATGCGTCCATCAAAGGGATGAAATAAGCGAGCCGAGGTTTGCACTTGCTCAGTCACCGCCATGATGTCGTCTTGAAAACCAATAATGTCATAGCGGTCTAAGATCGTGTTCAAGGCAGCATCAATGGCTTGATCGGGGTTGTGTTGAATTTCAGTTTTCGGCAGTCCTGAAAAGTGGGTAGTGTACCAATTTTGCAGTTCTTCGCTCCGGCCGGAGGTGATGTATTCAGAGAGCGAAATGTCAGATTCCATCACCCACTGATGGAGATAATGGTGTCGATCTTGCCTGACAAAAAAGTAATGCGAAATGAGGCGATCGAGAGGGTGACGGAGAACGGTAAACGTCAGGGTATCGGGGTGAATATAGTCTAAAAGATCATGAGCTAAATGGCCGAGAACGAGGCGATAGCGATAGCGTTCTGCTTGGGGTAAGGCTTGAAAGTGGCGCACCGATTGCAGCGGTCGCCGCCCATGGGTTTCAAAAACAAGCCGTTCAGGATAGTGAGCAAATAGGTATTCGGTGAGGGTTGATCCGGCGCATTTCGGCACATGGTTAAAGAGAAGACGACGGGGACGACGCAGGAGATAATTCAGTTCTTTGTGAACAGCCCTGATGGTGATTTTGGCATCCTTGATCATGATACAGAAGGATTACGATGAAGGTGAATTCATCCCAGTCGTTTGATTGTTATTTGGAAATGGCGATATGACTCACCTTACCAATTCTATTGATCATGAGTTTGTTATGCCAAATACAATACCTTCCTGGGGGATCTATGGGGCGGCAATGATTTTCACCTGATAGTCTAGATGAACCCAGACGCAACGCTGGTTAGCTTCGTAAGGTGACGTTAAATTGAGTGACGATCGCATCCCGAATTGCTTGGTGAACAGGCTCAACATCGTCATCGGTGAGGGTGCGATCGCTGGCTCGATAGGCCAAACTAAAGGCCAAACTCCGTTGCCCCGCCGGGACATTGTCGCCGCGATAGTCGTCAAAGACTTCGACCGTGGCGAGGAGTTTTTTGCCCGCCGTGAGCATGGCGGTGCTGAGGTCGGCAACGGTGAGATCGATGGGGGCAAAGAAGGCCAAATCACGCTCGACGGCAGGATAGAGGGAGAAGCCCCGGAAATCGGTTGTGCCTTGGGCAGCGATCGCCGCCAAGAGCACCGCTGCATCGAGTTGAAATACATAGACCGCATCGGGCAAGTCGCGATCGCGCCGCACTTCCGGATGAAGTTGCCCAAAAATGCCCAAGTCCTGATCGCCGATGTGGAGGGATGCCGTCCGGCCGGGATGAAGTTGGGGCGCGTCGGTGTGGGGTTGGTAGGTGACGGTGAGGTTCAGGGCGCGGAAGATGCGTTCGAGCACACCTTTGGCCTCGTACCAGGTCAGGGGTTGACCCTTGCCGCCCGTGGCCCAGCGTCCCATGGCATCGCGATCGCCGCCGAGAATGCCCGCGATCGCATCCCGTTCGCAGAGTGTTTCCCCGTCTTTGTAAAATAATCGACCCCATTCAAACCCATTCAGCGCCCCATTCCCCCGCGATTGGTTATAGGCAAAGGCATCGATCAACCCAGAGATCAACTCATAGCGCAGCGCCGAATATTCACTCAGCAGCGGGTTAGCGATCGTGATTTGGGCCTGCTCCGGCTTCACCAAGGAATAATGCACCAATTCCGTTAACCCGGCGGCGCGGCAGAGGCTGCGGATCTGTTGACGGGCTTGGGTGGCAAAGGGAACCGTCCCCGGTTGGGTTTTGTTGGGGAGGGTATCGCAGAAATGGTCATAGCCGTAGAGCCGCGCCACCTCTTCGATCAGGTCAATTTCTCGTTCTAAATCTCGGTAGCGGTAGGGGGGAATCGTCACCGTCCATACTGCCGGGGCGGTGGTGGTCAATTGACAGCCCAAGGCGGTCAAAATCCGCTCCACATCCGCAGCGGTAATCTCGCCGGTCTTCACGGGGCCGAGAATTTGCTGCAATCGAGCCAAGCGGAGGGGAATCTGGCGGCTCCATTGGTCGGGAGCAGGGCGGCCATCGTGGCAGGCCTGGGCGGTGACCGTGCCGCCCGCGAGGTCGAGGATGAGGGCGATCGCACGGTTGGCGGCCTGTTGAAGTTCGGCTTGGTTCACCCCTCGTTCGTAGCGGGTGGAGGCTTCGGTGCGCAAGCTTTGGGCCCGCGCCGAGCGTCGAATCGCCACCGAGTCGAACAGTGCCGCCTCCAGGAGCAAATTCACCGTCCCGGCGTGGACTTCGGTACTCGCGCCCCCCATCACCCCCGCAAGGGCAACCGGGTGATCGTTGGCGGTGATCAGCAGGTTTTGGGGCTGGAGGGTGCGGTCTTGGTCGTCTAGGGTTGTGAGGGTTTCCCCCGCGATCGCGCCCCGAACTCCGATGGTGAGGGTGTCGGAGCCGGTGACGGTTTGGAGGCGATCGCGATCGAAGGCGTGCAGCGGCTGCCCCCATTCCAGCAGCACGTAGTTGGTAATATCCACCACATTGTTGATCGGTCGCACCCCTGCCGCTTGGAGGCGGAATTTGAGCCAATCGGGAGAGGGTGCGATCGCTACCCCTTCGATCACCGTGCCGAAATAGGCCGGGCAAGCTTCCGGTTGCGTCACTGCCACCGTGAGGCGATCGCTCACCGGAGCCGTCACCGTCGGAATATCGGGCAACGTCACCGCCGCATCAGTCAACGCCGCCACCTCCCGCGCAATCCCCACCACACTCAACGCATCAGCCCGATTGGCCGTCGAGGTCACATCCAGCACCACATCATCCAACCCCAACAGCGGCCGCACATCGTCCCCCGGCTTCAGATCCGGCTGAGTAAAGGTGTGAATCCCCTCAGAATCCTTTTCTAGCCCCAATTCCGACAGAGAACAGATCATCCCCTCGGACTTAATGCCGCGTAATTTCGTTTTCTTCAGTTTCAGGTCAATGGCAGGTAAATAGGTTTTCGGGAGCGCCACCGCAACGTTTTGCCCCGCCGCCACATTTTTCGCCCCACAGACAATCGTGGACGGTTCCGCCGCGCCCACATCCACCGTACAGACACTCAACTTATCCGCATTGGGGTGCTGTTCTCGCGTCAGCACCTGACCCACCACCACCCCATCGGCCCAGGTGCGGCGGTCTTCAATGCCCTCCACTTCAAACCCGGCAATGGTAAGCGTTTTCGCGAGTTCTTCCGGAGTGAGGCTGAGGGGAACGAATGTCTGTAACCAGTGAACAGAAACCAGCATAAGTCGTGTTGTTTCTTGAAAAAGACCCGACTATCCATAGTACCGTTTTGCTCTGCGCTCCGACGTTTTTTCCGAGGTGACCGGCGGGAAATTGCGGAAATTCCGGCGGGGGGGCGGTAATCAGCACTCTGAGGGTGGCCAGTGCATGCCCGATCGCCAGCCTTACGTAAAAACAAGGTCTGATCCGGTCGTGAGAGGGTCAATGATGATTCAATTCCGCCATTGTTTCAGTATCTGTACTTATATACTGAATAATTTTGCTGTGGAAATGAAGCGTCATGGGATATTTTTTTGACCAAAAAAAACGAAACCATTTGTTACACAATGACCTTGAGTGGGGGACTAGATGCAGCAGAGCAAGAGACTTTGAGGAAAAGTAGGATATGCTATTGATGAGAGAGGAGTTGAGGTGTTGATCACCTTAACAGCACTAAGTTGGTGGGGACTCGAACTGAGGGGAATGACCCCTACCCCTGACGCAATACTTACTCTTGACAACGCTGCTGCTTTTGAGAACGCTGCATGAGTTACTGTCTCAATCCCTCCTGTACTCAACCGAAGAACCCTGATTCGGCCGAAGTTTGCCAGACTTGTGGTTCTAAGATGTTGATGCGCGATCGCTATCGTGGGGTCAAGTCTCTTGGCCAAGGAGGCTTTGGAACCACATTCCTAGCCTTGGATCACGGCTTGCCCGGACATCCCCCCTGTGTGATCAAGCAACTCCGCCCTTCTAGCAATGATCCGCAAATTTTCCAGATGGCGAAGGAGCTTTTTGAGCGGGAGGCTGAAACCCTGGGCAAAATTGGTAATCATCCCCAGGTTCCCCGTCTCTTAGATTACTTTGAATATAACAAGGATTTTTATCTCGTCCAAGAATATGTAAAAGGGCTGAATTTACAGCAGGAAATCAAACGCCACGGGCCAATTATTGAAGCTGGAGCGCGACAATTTCTGAGTGAAATTCTGCCCATGATTCAATATATTCACGAAAATAAAGTCATTCACCGTGATATTAAACCCGCCAACTTAATTCGTCGTGAACAGGATAAAAAGCTCGTTTTAATTGACTTTGGCGCGGTCAAAAATAAGGTCAATCCCCAAAATTCCGCCAATAGCTCCGATCAAACGGCTCTCACTTCGTTTGCGATCGGGACTCCCGGCTTTGCCCCCCCGGAACAGATGGCGTTGCGCCCTGTTTTTGCCAGTGATATTTATGCGATCGGGGTGACTTGTATCTATCTCCTCACGGGTAAGTCGCCGAAGGATCTTGACTATGATCAAAAAACTGGGGAAATGCTGTGGCGTAAAGATGTTGATATTTCGGATAACTTTGCCAATGTTTTGAAAAAAATGTTGGAAGTTTCAGTTCGACATCGCTATCAAAATGCTCAAGAGGTTTTGAATGCGCTCGACATGGAGCCGTATATGGATGACTTGGCGAAGTCGTTGGTGACGGCTCCGAATCCAAATTCGGGGGGAAATCTGCCCAATTCGAGCGAGGATGCGGTGATGCCAACATCCTCGCCGACTCTGTCGGCGACGGAACGCCTAGCGATGAAGCTCCGCGAACGACGGGCCCGTCGTCAAAAGTCAGGCGGGGGGTCTAGTCTGGATGCCATGGGTGGCGGAAAATACCCTGGCCGGGGTTCGAGTCTGGCGGGGCGCAGTGCCACCAGTCGGCTGCCGGATTCTGCTAGTGGTAGTCCGGGGAGTCGGCGACGGGCGGCAGCGCGGCTAGACGTGGAAACGGTGTTAACGGCCTACACCAAGGGGCGGCGAGATTTTGCTCAACAGAATTTGAGTCAGTTGAAGCTGATGGAGGCCAATTTAGAAGGCGGGATTTTTCACCAGTCTAAGTTGCGCAAAACGAATTTACAGAAGGCGAATTTGGCAGGAACAGATTTTGGCCGATCAAGCCTGGCAGGGGCGAATTTGCGGGATGCGAATTTGGGGCGATCGTATATGGCGGGGTCGGATTTGGAGGGGGCAGATTTGCGGGGGGCGGATCTCAGCCATGCGAATTTAAGTGGGGCAAATTTGCGGGGGGCGAATTTATGTGGGGCGAATTTGACGAATGCGAAGATCTCAGAAGATCAACTTGCGATGGCAAAAACAAACTGGTCAACGGTTTTACCTCACGGACGGCGGGGATTTTGGTAGGAAAGGGTGGGATAATGGCGGTAGCAAATTAAGCAACAATTTTGCATGAAACGTTTTCAGATTTGGTTATTTTCGATCGCGCTTGTGATTGTGACAGGTTTATCCAGCTTTCAGTGGGGAACGGCTTCGGCCCAGGCCCAGCAAGTGACGGTTAATGATGAGTTTACGCGCATCGCGGAGCAATGTTTAACGGCATCCGATGCGGCGACGGCGTTGCAAGCGTGCGATCGCGCCATTGCGATTAATGACGAAGACCCGATGCCGTGGTATGGCAGGGTCAAGGCCCTCAGCGCGTTGGGGCGTACTGCCGAAGCGGATGCCGCTCTGCGCCGGTTTGATTTTGTCGGCCGCTACTACAATGGGATGCTGCGGCCGATCCAGTTGCTCCAACGGCGGATTTTGCTGGCGGATCTCGTCGGCAGCACGGAACGAGCGGCGGAGTTGAATCGCGAAATCTCCCAGGTGAGCAGCCAATTGAGCGGTGGGGGTTTAAGTGGGGATGAGCGGGCCCAAGCTCAAACCTATTTGCAACGCTTGCAAAGTATCCAAGAGGATTATCAACAGGTGCAGAGCAATCCTGAACTCTTGCAACAACTTGAAAGCAATATGATTCAAACGATGGTGGAACTGCGGCGGGGATTTGTCGAAGCCACGGCCCGTTTAGATGCGGCGAACTAAGGTTCAGGCTGCATGGTGATGTTCATGTTTCCTCTCATGCCGTGACCGGGTGAGGGGATTTTTTTGGGGGGTTGAATTCTCACACGTTTGTCTACCGCGATAGCAGTTGATCGATCATCCGGGCAGCTTGTCCCCCGTAGCCGCCGCCGAAGAGGTTGAAGTGATTGAGGATGTGGTAGAGGTTGTAGAGTTGTTTCCGCTGGGGATAGCCCGCATCGAGGGGAAAAACGGCTTCATAGCCGCTGTAGAAGGCGGCGGGAAAACCGCCAAAGAGTTCTGTCATGGCGATGTCGGTTTCGCGATCGCCCCAATACAGAGCCGGGTCCAGAATGACGGGCACACCATCCACAGTACAGGCCGCATTCCCCGACCAGAGATCGCCGTGAACGAGGGAGGGTTGGGGGTGGTGATCGGCGAGGATGTCGCGCACTTTGGCGATCACGGTGGGGGTGGCGGGAAACGAGCCGCCGCGACGATTGGCGAGGCGCAGTTGAAACCCGATCCGATGTTCGGCGAAAAAATCCGCCCAAGCACTCGTCCAGGTGTTGACTTGGGGGGTGGAGCCGATGGTGTTGTTTTGATCCCAGCCGAATTGATCGGAGCCGGTCGCCTGGTGGAGGGCGGCGAGGTCTCGTCCCATTTGTGTCCAACTTTGGGACGCTCCCCGGCCAAATTCGAGCCATTCCATGACGATGTAGCTGGAGCGATCGCTGACACCGACACCGACGGGCTGCGGGACACGAATGGTTTGGGTGGCGGCCATTTGGCGCAGGGCCAGGGCTTCGGCCTGGAACATGGCGTCTTGGTGGGCTGCGTTGAGTTTGATGAAATAGGTGCGATCGCCGTCACTGATGCGATAGCCCTGATTGATACAGCCGCCGCCGACGGATTGGCGATCTTGGATCGTGAATGGTTGATTTGTCCAAGTGGTGATGTGTTTGGCAATCTGATCCCACATAGTCCTCCTGTTCTAACCTGTTGCGCCGTTCCTAGTCCCGGCGCGATCGTGAGACGGTGATCGTGGGGCTGGCGGGCTAACGGCTCAAAATTAGCGTAGCGCAGGTTGAACTGCGCTACAGCGATGGTGAGGCAGTGCATCGGGGGGATGCGATCGCACCCCAGCCCCACCCCTTAAACCGGTTGACTCGCCGACGGTCGCCGATCAATCACCTCATCAATCAGCCCGTAGTCCTTCGACTCCTGCGCCGACATGAAAAAGTCGCGGTCCGTATCCCGTTCGATGCGGTCGAGGGGCTGCCCGGTGTGGTTCGCCAGGTGTTGATTGAGGAGAGCTTTGAGATAGAGAATTTCTTTGGCTTGAATTTCAATATCCGTCGCCTGACCTTGGGCCCCGCCGAGGGGTTGGTGGATCATAATCCGGGAATGGGGTAAGCTGCGGCGCTTGCCCTTCGTCCCGGCACTGAGTAAAAAGGCTCCCATACTCGCCGCCAAGCCCACGCAGATCGTCGATACATCCGGGCGGATTTGATTCATCGTGTCAAAAATGCCCATCCCTGCCGACACGGAGCCGCCGGGGGAGTTGATGTAGAGATAAATGTCTTTTTCCGAATCATCGGCTTCAAGAAAAAGAAGTTGAGCGACGATCAGGTTCGCCAACTCATCGGTGACGGGCTGGCCAAGAAAGACAATTCGCTCTCGCAGGAGACGGGAATAAATGTCAAAGGCGCGATCGCCGCGCCCGGAGGATTCAATAACGGTTGGGATCATCGTCTATTCTTGCTTCCAGTGGTTTTGTTCGATTTTAGCGAGTTCTGGGGGGCAACCGGGGAAAACTTGAGATCACGTCCCTTTTGCCCGACGCCGGACGGTCTTCTCTTTACTGATGGCCGAGGTGGGGTTGGCATAGCGGCGCACGACATTGTTGAAGGTTTGGGCGACGCAGGTTCCGGTGGCCGCGCTGACGATGGAAACGGTGAATTCAATATTGTGTTCGGGCGTGGTGACGCGATCGCACGCCTCCCGCACATTATTTTCAATCCGCTTAAATAAATTACGGGCATATTCATCCACATTCGCCAAGCTCACCCCCGGCAAACAGCCCATCGACACCATTTTTTCTAGCAAGTCGATCTTGTTAATAATTAACGTCACATTCAGCAAACTTTTGCTGTACACCGTCGCAAACACAATTTCTAAAATAGCCGGCACAATATATTCCATGTGCTGCTCAACCCGTTTACGGATCTTATTTTCCGTATCCGTCGAAAGCCATTCAATCAACTCTTCTGTATTTAACGGCTGATTATTCCGTTCAATCCGAGGCGCAATATCCACAATGAACAGCACCCCATTCACTAATCGTTTGCCCGGATCTCCAATCACCTGAGACGAAACATTAAGGGTGTTTTGAGAGGGGGATTGGCCCTGATAGTCCGAGATGATCACATTACACTTCCGCTTGGTCTCAAGGTCGATGTAACGCTCAGACGCATAGTAGGAAAAATCTTTCGTCGATTGTTCCGGGCGCACATCCCCCCCCAACCAACTCTTAATCAGAGTCGTCTTCCCACTACCGCCCCGGCCATAGAGATAGAACCGACAGGCCGGTTTCTTGAGAATGGCATCACTCCGAAACCCTTCCACGAGATCACTATAAAAATCAGTCGTTGAACCCACCGAGATGATTACCGTCACAGCAACAAGCAAAATACTGATCAAGATAGGGCCGGTGATATCGCTAAAGCCACTACTGATAAATAGAACAGCCGCCATGGCACACAGTACCAATACGACGAAAATCAATATTCTGCGTCCTGTCATGTTGTCGTCAAGAATTTGCAAGGGTTAGCCCAACCAAAAGGTCAGGATCGGGATACAGCCAAGTCACGGATAAACCAGGGGCCGAATGTGAACCGCCAGAATCATCAATGAAGACCATTCTGTCGTTTGACGATACCGGTATCCTCTGGTGCATTGACGGAGAGCAAACAAGATACCATGCCATGAGCATTGCTGACTATGACGAATCGCTAGGATTGCGTCGAACGGATGACATGAACCCAACGACCTGCTGAGATCCTGGATTGGTAGCTTTATCTATGGTGAAAACTAGATCTCCCATCTCACATCAACACTAGGCTTGATTGTATTCTAGGATAAATGGGAAATAACCTATCAGTATCCATCCGTCAAGAATTTACGTGAATATACGACAATATCCGTGAATTCCTAAGGTGTGCGCCGTTCCCTTGACCCCTCAGGGGGGTTATCCCCTTCACTCCCTAAGACCCCATTGTGGTGGGTTGGAGTGCAATGGATTCACCCTTAACCCTCCGCGCATCCCTGGGGCGCGATCGCACCCACATCACACCCGCGCCAAAAAATATTGCGGCACTTTTCCCCGTGAGGACGAGTGCCGCATGCTTGGAGCGTGGTTGTTAGCGATCGCCTAAACAGATGCCCAACCCCCGCGCCGTGGTGACCAGGGTGTCTTGGAGGTCAATGGTGCGATAGGTTTTGATCGCATCGAGAATCGGAACTCCCATCACTTGGTGATCGTTCCAGGTCACCATCATGTCCGATTTCCCCTCGGCAATCAGATCCACCGCGCCCACCCCAAAGGCAGAGGCAAGGACGCGATCCGTCGGGGAGGGGATGCCGCCCCGTTGAATATGGCCGAGGACGGTGACGCGGGTTTCGGCGTTGGTCTCCTGGGTGATGGCATTGGCTAGATATTGGCCAATCCCCCCCAGGCGACATTCGCCGAACTGCTCAATTTTCTGGAGCGTTTCCCCTTCGGCATTACACACCGCTTCGGAGACAATCACCACCGAGAAGTTAAACCCGGCCGCTTGCCGTTCGCGGATGGTGTTGCAAATCGCGTCAAGTTTGTAGGGAATTTCGGGGATCAGGATGACGTGAGCACCGCCAGCGATCCCTGCATTGAGGGCAATATGGCCCGCATCGCGCCCCATGACTTCGAGGATCATGACGCGATCGTGGCTCGCGGCGGTGAAGTGGAGGCGATCAAGGGCATCGGTGGCAATATCCACAGCGGTGCTGAACCCGATCGAGAGTTCCGTTTCGCCCACGTCGTTGTCAATGGTTTTCGGAATCCCGATCAGGTTAATGCCGCCCTGTTGCGCCAGTTTTCTGAGAATTGCGAGGCTACCGTCGCCACCAATCCCGATCAGGGCATCCAGATTTAGTTGGTGATAGCCTTCAATAATTTCGTCGGAGCGGTCTTTAATTGTGCCGTCGGGCATGGGGAAAGCAAAGGGGTTGCCTTTGTTCGTGGTGCCGAGAATCGTCCCGCCTTGGGTCCGGAGGGGATCAACTTTATGGGGTTGGAGGGGCATGATTTGGGGCGGGCGTTGCATCAGCCCGTTGGTGGCTCCTTTAATCCCAATGACCTCCCAGCCATAATGGGTCGTGGCATGTCTCACAACGGCACGAATGATTGTGTTTAAGCCTGCACAGTCACCCCCGCTGGTTAAGATTCCGATACGTTTTTGTGCTCCCATAACCAGAGTTCCGTAAATAGTCGGTAGGTATTTTCGCTTTCATTGTGGGGGAGGATTGTCCCCTGGGATGCTTTTGGGTGATTTTATTTTAGATTTCGGGGGGTTGGGGTTAGGCGGAGAGTTGGATCGAGGGTTGCTGTTGTTGGAGCGATCGCATTTGACTAAACAATTGCCAACAGTAATGCTCCGGCAGGCCACAGGTGACCGCACCGCGCAAGACAACGTTGAAATACCAATCATTGGGGGCCAGTTCTGCCGTGAGTTTATTGACCACAACGTAGGTGCGCACGTTGTCCACCCGTTGGCCCTGGTGTTCGACGCTGACGAATTCGTGGCGATAGCCCTGGGTGGGAATTTCTTCGCGCTGATCGAGGCGATCGCTAAACCGCCAGGGCAGACGATAGAGCACCCCAATCACGAGATGATCCGGGTCAGGCACCACATCCAACACACCACAGTTTCGCCGTCGGGAGCGCCGGTTAAACCCCAAACGATAGTGGTGCAGGGTGGCCGGGCCGACGACGTAGGGGTGCATGGGTTCGCCGAGCGATCGCTTCAAATCCACCGGACACATACAAGACCCATAGGCAAAATAATCAAAGGTTGGTTCACTCATAAACGTTTGGCTCGACGATTTACCCAGTCAAATTTTGTATCTAGATCCTACAGGGGAACAGCAACTCGACCTGTCATCCACCCTACTATTTGCCATCTAAAGACGATTAATACGGCGCCGACGTTCCGGTTAACACCGCTTCGTAGCGTGCGCCCGCCACTGCCCAGGTAAATTCCTGTTCAATCAAGGCACGACCGGCCACGGAGAGCGATCGCCGTTGCTCCGGGTGCTGCAACAGTGCCGTAATTGCCCTGACAAACTCCGCCACCGTATTGGCCCGCAGGGCGGCGTGGGGATCAGCGTTTAAGCCTTCGAGGGCGCGATCGCTCCCCACCACCGGCACACCCGCCGCCATCGCCTCCAAGGTTTTATTTTTAATCCCGAACCCGCTGCGCATCGGAATCACGCACACCGTCGCCCCCTGCAACGCCGTCGCCATTGACGGCACTTTCCCCGTCACCGTCACCCCCGGCAACGCCCCCAACGCCTGCACCGCCGCCACTGGCCGCGCTCCCACCAGTTGCACCGTCACCGCCGGCAACTGTTGCCGCAACGCTGGCAGAATCTCTCGGCAAAGAAATTGCGCCGCGTCGATATTGGGTTGATTGTCCATTGCCCCACAAAAAATCAAGGTTGCGCCCCCCGGATCAGCCGCCCGCATCGGAAACAAATCCAGATCAACCCCGTTGGGAAGGGGGAGATTGAGGCGATCGCGCCAGCCCTGTTCCGCCGTTCCCATCACCAACTGTTGCCGACAGGTTGCCGACAGGGAACTGTGAATATTCACCACCGTCCGCACCTGATGCTGCCAGCCTTGGCGCACATACACCTCATTGGCACTGTGTTCGCAGGTCACCCCATCGAACGCCCCAGACTCCACCTGTGCCGCCACCCACGCCGCCATCGGAGCCGCGCAATTGCTGCGCACATGGGCCGGCACACCCGTCAGCCAACTCTGGGCAAACCGGCCCAGTTTGGCCGCGATCGTGCCTGGGGGGGCGGGGGGTTGCTTAAACACCTGCAACTCGGCAACTTGCTCCCGCAACGCCGCAATATCCTCCGGGGTCGTCTCTGGGGCGCGTTGGGTGGCGAGGGTGATGGTGTGGCGATCGCGTAAATACCGCAGCAGATTAAAGGTGCGCACTTGGGTTCCTCCCTGAGTGGGAGGATAGGGAAACGTCGCCGAAAGCATCAAAATTCGCATCATAAAGATGGGGTATAACCAAAGTGAACCGCAATTAATCCGCCCGTGCCGACTGTCAGCATTTGCATTCCGACCTATAACCGCGCCGAGTTGCTGCGCATCGCCATCGAAAGCGTCCTAGAGCAATCCTATCAAGATTGGGAACTGATCATTTGTGACGACGGCTCCTCCGAACCCACCCCCACCCTGATGGCGAAATATACTGCCGATCCTCGGATTCAATACCTCCGCCATCCCCAAAACATCGGCAAAAGCAACAATATGCGCTCTGGCTTTTTCGCCGCCACGGGACACTATTTCATTAAATTTGACGACGACGATCGCCTCACCCCGGAGTTTCTCACCCAAACCGTTGCTGTTTTAGATGCCCACCCCCCGGTGGATTTCGTCGGTACCGATCACTGGATTATTGATGCAAACAATCACCGTCATCTCGACTTAACCGACGAAAATTCGCGCCGCTGGGGCCGGGCT
>CAZCWE010000022.1:14093-19649 GCA_964502285.1 uncultured Spirulina sp.
GGGGATCGTTCAAAATCTGCTCGCCACGGTGTTTGAAAAACAGAGTTTTCAAGTGGGGGCGACGCTATTTCGTACCGCTGTTTTAAAGGAGGTGGATTTTATGCGGCCCGGCTTAACCAATTGCGAAGATAATGATCTCTTTGTGCGGTTGGCATTGGCGGGAAAAACGGCCTACTATTTACCGGAACGCTTGATGGAATATCGCCGTCATCCGGAACAAAATACCCTAGCGCGGGCGGTGGTGTATCTTCGGGACAAATGCGCCTATCTAGAGGCGTTTCAGTTTGAGTCGGAGAAGCTGGAAACGGTGCGGCGATCGCGCCTCGACGAAACCCGCTTACTCCTAGGCTTACGCCTGGTGGAAACCGGCGAAACCCAAGCCGGGCGAGACTTACTCCAGCAGGTCACTCCCTCGTCTAAAGCGAAACTTGGCCAGGCTCTATCCTACATTCCCCAACCATTACGCCCCGCTTGTTTTAACCTGTTGCGACAATTACGGGGGTGAATCGGTGCTGCGGGGAGATATAGCAGTCATGCCCACCCTACGAGATTTTAAAAAATGATTTTTGAGGAGTTAGAGTGATGGAATTTTTAACGGTTTTGTTGTCAGGATTAATTGCAGGAATTGCGCCGACGGGATTTATTTTAGACACGGTAATTGAGCGGCAATTACAGAATCGCTTGCCGGGGAGTGATGAAATTGTCGTGCGAATTGATAACACCCCCAGTTATCAAGTGTTGGGGGGAAATGTGGATCGGATTCGGTTGGCGGCGGAGGGGCTGCAATTGCGGCCCTATTTGCGGGTGAGTGAATTTGACCTGGAAACTGATCCGGTGTCGGTGGATTTGAAGCAATTGCAGCAGGGGGGCAACCCGCGCCAGAGTTTACGATCGCCCCTCACCCTCGGCACGCGCTTGGTCTTGGATGAGGCGGATATCAATGCGGCCTTGGCGGCTCCGGAATTTCAGGAACGCTTACAGGGGTTCGTGACCCGCTTGAGCGGCAGTTTACCAGGCAATCAAACCTACACCCTGCAAACATTAACGGTGGATTTTCAAGAGTCGGGACGGATGGCGATCGCAGCGACGGTGCAGTCCCCCACGGCGACGCTGTTAGTGGAATTTGCCTCCGGAATTGCGGTGATTAGCGGCACAGAGGTGCAGTTTACCGATCCGACGATCAGCCTCAATGGGGGGCGTTTGTCGCCGTTTGTGGAAGCGATCGTCGAAGAAAACCTACAAAATCGGGTTAATTTAGCCTCCCTCGACGCGCAGGGGATTCTAGCGCGCATCCTACAATTGGAAGTAGAGTCCGACGCGCTCACCGTGGCCGGTGTCGTGCGGATCAGCCCTAATTAATTGCCTGAGGAGACCCTAGATCATGTTATTGCCCCGCTCTTTTCACCGTTGGCTCATGGTTGCGATCGCAGCGAGTGCGATGACCTTGGGCAGTTGTACCGACTCCCCCTCTGGCGATTCTGCGGCTGATCCTGACCCGGAACCCACCCCCACCGAAACCGTCGAAACTCCCGCAGATGAGGCGGAACCGGACACCCCCCAAGCCGAAGATGATGCCGACCCCGATGCGGGCACGGAAGATCCGGGCGAGGCGATCGCTCCGGCCAATGCCCCCAACAACGCCCCTAAATTTGACCCCGATGTGACGGTCAGCACCACCGATGCCGCCGTCTACTGGCTCGACACGGACAGCAACACCCTCGAACTTGTCGAAGCCCCCCTCGAAACCACCGCCAAATCCGAAGCGAATCTAGATATCGTCCTCACCGCCGCCCTCGAAGCCCTCCTTGATGGCCCCGATGCCGAGACCCACAGCACCACCATTCCTACAAGCACCCGCCTCGAAGGGGTGGAGGTGAAAAACGACGGCGTTCACATTAACCTTTCCACGGATTTCACCAGCGGCGGCGGCACGATGTCGATGACCGGGCGCGTCGCTCAAATTCTCTACACCGCCAGCAGCATTGACGCGGACACCCCCGTCTGGTTATCCGTGGATTCTGAACCCTTAGAAGTGCTCGGTGGTGAGGGTCTGTTGATTCGGCAACCCTTGACCCGCGATGCGTTTGAGGAGGATTTCCAATAGTCGCAGAGCGTGCCAAACGGTCGAATTTTTAGGGTAATTGTTGCCCTGTCCTGAGGCGCAACTCTTGCGCCTTTGCGGCTAATTCCAATAGCCCACCAGTTGAAATCCTGACCAAATCATCGGGTGCTGGAGATTTTGGCGGGCTTCGAGTTGGAGGCGGGGCGGGAGGGGCAGGCGTTGCCCATTGGACAACATGAGGGCATCGGCGGTGAGGGTGACTCGACCCCGGAGCAGGTTGATTTGGGCTTGGCGGAGGGCTTGGGATTTGATCGGGATTTGGCGGAGTTGGAGATAATATTCACTCATCAGGGCGAGGGTTCCCAGGTCACTGACCCGCCAGAGGCTCGCTAGGGCGGATTTGACCCCCAACTGCACCGCGAGCCCCGCAAAACCCAATTCACTGGCGCGATCGCCCACGGCCGTTTCGCAGGCACTGAGGATCAGCAGTTCCACGGTGGGATAGGTGGAGTCGATCCAGCCGAGCGATCGCGCCAATTCCCGCAATTCCGTAAAACTGACGGTGCGATCGGCAAATTGCAGCGTCGCAGGCTGAGGATTGGCGGGGTTAAATTCCGCGTGGGTGGCGAGATGGATCAACCCAAATTGATTCGCCTGGTTCGCGGCCATAAAATTCGCCACGGTAAATTGATCATCTTTAAACAGTTGATATTGCCAACCCAAACGAGTAATAAAATCCAATTCCAAATCCACCGCTGGCAAGTCTGTATTTTGGGTAAATTGTGACGCTCCCATGGCTAATAATGATTGGGAACGAATGTCTTGATACCCCGTATCTACGAGTCCAAAACTTGGAATAATGCCCACCCCATATTGCTCAATTAAAAATGCCTCGCCATCATAGAGCGCCGCCAAGGGCAACAGCCGCAAATCCTGATCCAAGGAAAAGAGTAAATGCTCAATGTCTTGCTGATCGAGAATGGGTTTTAACGGGGTAATCAGCAGGTCATAGAGGACGGTGGCGGGGAGGGTGTATTGGTCACTGGTGAGGCGACGATTGGTGACGTTGCGGCGGAGGGTGCGGGTTAATTCGGCCACCTGGGCGCGGGTTTCAACGGGGACGGTGATCCTGTGAACAAAGCTGATCGTGTGCTGGAGATTGGCAGAGTTTGTCAGAGGCGTATCGGGGGG
Source organism: uncultured Spirulina sp. (assembly GCA_964502285.1). Taxonomy (GTDB): domain Bacteria; phylum Cyanobacteriota; class Cyanobacteriia; order Cyanobacteriales; family Spirulinaceae; genus Spirulina. The sequence goes on from CAZCWE010000022.1 coordinate 17,347, forward strand.
GACAATGGCGATCAGTTGCAGGGCCGTGGGGAGTTGGACAACATAAATTAAGGCGGTTTTATTGCCGGTTTCTTGCCAGGTTGTATAGAGGGTATTGAGGATATCGACTAAGGTGGGGACTTCTCCACAGCGGTCGAGTTCCAAAAGGTTGCAAAATTCAAAGGCTTGGTATTCTTCGAGGAGTTGGACGGCTTCGGTGGTGGAAATTTGTTGAATTGTGGCTTCGTAGGCAACGCGATCGACCTGTTCACTGAGGGTGTTGGTGTCGGTGAATTCTTGAGTTTGGGATTCTTGGGGGTCGATCGCGGGCATGACGTTGACGGGATTGGGGGCGGTGACATCGGATTGATTGCCGGATTGGCCATGGCTAGGGGCGATCGCTGTCCCTCCCACCATCATCAGACTGATCATGAAGCCAAGACTCAAGGTACGAGACGGGCGCAAACATCGACGTTGGTTCATCACAACTCTCCGCAAAATGACCAAAACCCACGGGTTAAAACGAAAAACTATAGCTCGCTGAAAACAAGAAGCGCACCCCATCCCCAGCACTGCCGGTGAGATCACTCAAGGCCGGCACAATCACAAAGGGTTGATCGGGAAAAGGGACGATCGCCATCCCGACGGTTAAATCTTGCCCCGTCCATTCCGCGATCGCACTCGACCCCGCCGTCAGCCGCAACGCCACACTGCCAAATAGTCCGACGCTGCTCTCGTTCGCCAACACGTCCGCTTCGGAGCGAAATTGACCGTTACCCACCCCCACCGACACATAGAGCTGACTGAGGGGATCGGTCACTTGGGGGCGAAGGGCGAAGCGTTGGGTGGCGACCCCGTAAAGGGAGGCTTCGCTATCGGTGTCGCCAAAACGGGCGATGGACTGCATCCCGGCCGCCACAACGAGATCGGGATTCAGGTGACGGTGCAGTTTGAAATTAAAGGCCCCATCCTGCCAGGGGTTATCCAAATCCACCAACACCAGCCCCACTTCCAACCCCACCGACTCGCGGCTATCCCCAAAGCCGATTTTGGCCCCGATCACCCCATCGCCTCGGTCACTGAAGCGCGATCGCGCCTGCACCCCCACCCCCACCGCTAGATCACCCTGACTGGCACCATAGGCCGACGGCGTAATGATCGCAATGTTGGGGGTAATGCGTTGATCCGCTGTGGATTGGGTCTCCGTGTCGCCCTGGGGTACGAGGGGCAAGATTTGGGGTTGGAAGGGTTGGCGGGGCACAGGTTGGCGATGCAGGGGGAGCGGCGGCGCAGCGGGGTTCGATTGGCTGAGGATCGCGGGCTGGGTTTTCTCGCTCGGTTTGGCGAGGGAGTCAGTGGCGGGGTGGAGTGGGGGGAGAGTTTGGGCGGCCAGCGGCATTGCCACGGCAAGCTTGATGAGCAGTGCAAGGGGGGGCAGTGCCAGACGGTGAACCCAAAAATAATTAGATAAAACAACCATGATGGACAGCACAGATTGAGGAATTGAATCACCCCCAATCCGATGGCCGGTATCAACCTGCCTGAATCGACGCGGATAGACAGACTATCAACCGGGGGGTGGGTATGACGCACCCAGTGAATGTTTAACTAGATCTTTATTTTAAGGGTTTCTTCTTCAGATCTCGTTTGAATAATTCTGTTTTGGATATATGGCTTTGGGGTTTTATGACCTGTTGAGGGGTTAGGCGAGGCGTTGGTGGGTTTTGAGGTCGAAGAAGTGGATTTTTTCAGGCGCGATCGCAAACCAGAGCACATCCCCCAACTGCACCGGATGATCGGGAGGGATGCGAATCCGGATCGGGGTTTGGGGGAACTCCATCAGGTGAGCGGTGAGGTAGGTATCATTGCCGAGGGCTTCGACGAGTTCGACTTTGACGGCGATGTTTTTTGTGGCGGCGGGGCTGAGTTGGAGGTGTTCGGGGCGGATGCCGAGGAGGAGGGTATGGCCACCGTAGGCGGCGAGGCGATCGCCCCATTCCGGCGGCAGGGTATAGCGAAACTGACCCAGCACGAGGGTATTCGGGGCGCTGATCTGCACCGGCAGAAAATTCATCGGTGGCGACCCGATAAACTCCGCCACGAAGCGGTTTGCCGGGTTGTTGTAGAGTTCGAGGGGCGGCGCGATCTGTTGGAGTTCGCCGCCGTTCATGACGGCAATGCGATCGCCCATGGTCATCGCTTCGGTTTGGTCGTGGGTAACGTAGATCGTGGTGATGCCGAGGTTGCGCTGGAGTTGGACGATCTGGGCGCGGGTTTCGTTGCGGAGTTTCGCGTCCAAATTCGACAGGGGTTCATCCATCAAA
>CAZCWE010000023.1:0-12617 GCA_964502285.1 uncultured Spirulina sp.
TCGATCGCAACGTAGGCCAACATTTGAACGTTATGTATAAGCAGTAGCTTTTTGAAGGGGGGAACCGAAAAAGTCCCCCTTGAAAAGGGGGATGTAGGGGGATCGATCGCAACTTAGATCAGGATTTGAGGGTTGTGTATAAGCAGTAGCTGATTGCCGGAGGGGTAACCTTAGGCGGTGAGGGTGGGGTTGAGAAGTTCGCTGCGCCACTGTTCGACTTGTTTGCGATAGCGGCGGGAGGAGAAGGTGTTGGAGAGGTGATCGAGGGCGCGTTGGTAGTCAGCGATCGCAGAATTCCAGTCGCCTCGCAGATGGTAGGTGCGGCCCCGTTCGCCGTAGACCCGGCCTTTGAGGCGTTTTCCGAGGATGAGCACGAGATCAAAGTTTTCCAGGGCAAGATCGTAAAGGCCCATGTCGCGGTAGGTGATGCCTTGGTTGATCCAGGCGTGGAGGTTGCCGGGGTTGAAGTCGAGGGCGATTTGGTAGTCAGCGATCGCATCGGCCAGTTGGCCCTGGGCTACGGCACAGTTGGCGCGATTATTGTAGGCGCTGTCGAGGCGCGGATCGAGGTCGATGGCGTGGCAATAGTCGGCGTGGGCTTCGGTGTAGCGTCCCAGGCGAAAATACATCAAGCCCCGATTGTTATAGTCGATCGCGTTTTCGGGGTAGTGGGTGATTAGGTGATCGAGGAGTGCGATCGCCTGATGATACTCTCCATTGTTTACCGCTCTCATCACTAACTCACGATAGTGACGCTCCGTAATTTCCGTGCAACCTGCTTGCATGCCTTGATCTTCTCGCGACTGCCAACCCATAACGACCTTCCTCCGTGGAACGATGACCTTAGCCTAGGGTGTCTGGAGTATGGCTGGGGCATCCGATGTGTCACTCTCTTCGACTGTCTGCCCTGAGCCCACCCGACTCACTTAGACTGACCTACATCACCTTGCCCACCCATTTCGCAAACGACGTCACTGTGTTGAGTGATGTTTAGGAATTGAGATCACAAGAGCGAGAGTTGGTAGGATTCATTAGATGTGAATTCGTGAACATTAAAGCCAAACTACAGATTAATTTTATGACGACCTCTTTATTTCCGAATGCACCTGATGTAAGTGATAGCGACTATTGCGTGTTTGGGGTGGCCACCTGTTTTGTGCGCGACGACGGCGAAGTGCGAGAGGTCAACGTGGTTGAACCCATCCCCTCAGCAGCCCTAGAAGCCCTCTACAAAGGCATTCCCACCTCCTATCAAGTGGCCTACGGCAAAACCCTCGCCGAATTTTTTGAAGGGGATAGCCTCCGGATGCCGGCGGAATTTCCGGAAGATGCGCAGTTTTGTGATGAATTTGCCACCCGTGCCGTGGCCGCATCCCGCACCTATAAGCGATCGCAGTCCGTGCAAGAGCTTTTACCGGTGGGGGTGAAAAAAGACGATTTCAACTATTCCATCGAACGCAAACGGGTGTTAAACACGGAAAACGTGGTGAGCACAGAAGATAACGTCAAACAGCATAGCTACACCCATCAGGTGCTGTAAACTGCGAAAATTGCGCACTCATCTTAACGAGCGATATTAGGGTCTAACTTTTTGCGAATGTCATGCTGAAACTTTACGGTAGCGAACGAAGCCGGGCTTCGATTATTCAATGGTATTTGGACGAATTTGCCATTCCCTACGAGTTTGTCAAGGTTGACCTCGCGGCAGGCGAACACCGTCAGCCGGAGTTCTTGGCGATTAACCCGGTGGGGAAAGTGCCGGCGATCGCCGATGGCGACTTCATCCTTTGGGAATCCGGCGCGATCTTGCTCTACCTCGCTGAAAAACATCGCCATCTGCCCAACAGCCCCGAAGCCCGTGCCGAAATTCTGCAATGGGTTTTCTACGGCAACACCACCCTAAGCACCGGCATCCTCAACGAAGCCACCCGCGCCGAACAACTGCCGCGCCTCCTCGGCCCCTTAGAAGACCGCCTCACCCCACGCCCCTACTTCATGGGGGAAAGCCTCTCAGTGGTGGATGTGGCGGTGGGGTCAATCTTGGCCTTTTTACCGATTATGTTTCAGGTGGATTACAGCCCCTATCCTCAGATTCAGGCGTACCTAGAGCGACTGGGGGAACGGCCCGCCTTTCGAGCTGCGATCTTGAAGCAGAAAGCGTGAGGCAGCGGGAACGATTGAGCAGGTTACGAGAAACCAGGGGGAATCGATGCAAGTGGATGAACTATGGATTTATCCGGTGAAGTCCTGTCGGGGGATTGCGGTGGAGCAGATCGAAGTGACACCGACGGGATTGTCCCAGGATCGCCATTGGATGATTGTGGATATTCAGGGTCAATTTCTCACCCAACGGACGCACCCAAAAATGACGCAGATCGGGGTGGCGTTGGATGCCGAACGTCTGATGTTGTCGGATTGTCGGGGGGTGCTAGACCCGATCGCTGTGCCGCGTTTTGGCACGGGAGACGAGCGAGGGGTGCAGGTGTGGAGCACTCGGACGACGGCGTTGGATCAAGGGGATGCGATCGCCGCTTGGCTGACGACCTTAATCGAGACCCCCTGCCGCTTGGTGCGTCAATTACCGGACTATCCGCGCCCGACGAATCCGGACTATGCACCGGGGGGAACGGTGAGTTTTGCCGATGGCTATCCGCTGCTGCTCACCACAACGGCCTCGTTAGCAGAGTTGAATCGCCGCATTCAGGCCGCCGATCCCACGGCTGATCCGGTTCCTATGGAGCAGTTTCGGCCCAATGTGGTGATTGACCTCGACCCCGATCGCGCCTTTGAAGAGGACGAGTGGCGATCGCTGCGCATCAATGCCGTCACCTTGAACGCGGTCAAACCCTGCGATCGCTGCATCGTCACCACCACCCACCAAACCAGCGGCGATCGCAATCCCCACAAAGAACCCCTGAAAACCCTCGCCACCTTCCGCCGAGTCCAGGGCAAACTCCTCTTTGGCGAAAACCTAGTGCCCCAAACTCTGGGCTATGTGCAGCGGGGCGATCGCCTCGAAATCCTGGCCACGGGCCCCCGGCCGCGCCTTTAAAACTAGATGCGAAAACGCCCGTCAGGATTTGCTCAAAACAAGCGGAGACGTTTTGCCTGTCCCTGATAAGCTTAGGGTGTTGTGAGTGGTGAGAAAAACATGACTGCCCGCAAAAGAAAAATTAGTTGTGATGTAGACATTGAGCTTGCTGAACAATTTCAAGACTATGTCCAACAGACTGGCCGCAGCAATGCCGCCATTCTGCGGGAGATGATTGAACAGCACATGACAACCCCAGCATCAGAGCACGAGGCTGTGCCACCCGCTTCAGATCTAGCCCTCAATACTGATGCACTCCTCGCGCAGATTACCACCGCCCTCCAAACCCAACTCGATACCTTTGCCGCTCAATTGCCCCCTGTGCCCGCCACGGATAGCCACGCCATCCTCAGCGAATTAGAATATCTCGGCGATCGCATCGCGAACGGTATTAGACTTTCCCCCCCCTCCCCCGCCTGATATGCCCCCAGAACCCTCTCAACCCCAAGAATCGGGCGGCTTAACCCTCGCTGAACTCTACGAGCAAACCTTCCTCAACCCCGATCTGATTCGTCCGATGGCGGACTATCTGGAGATCACCGAGGCGGAATTTATCGAAATGCGCACCGGGTGGCGGTATGACTACATCTCGCAGCGGTGGTATGTGTAGAGATTTAGCCCCGCAGTTCTGAGCGCCAGTGTTGATAGGTTTGGTCGAGGGTGGCGATCGCAGTGTCCCAATCCAACTCCTGCACCGCTCGATAGCCCCGCTGGGCCAGCCGCCGCCGCAGGGGATCATTATGCAGCAGCGCAGCCAAGGCCCGGTAAAGCTGGGGGGAATCCGGCGAGGACAACCGCCACACCATATCCTGATCACATTGGGCAATAATCCCTACCGCAGTGGCCACGACGGTGCAGCCGCACGCCATGGCCTCCGCCGCCACGAGGCCGAAGCTTTCATAGATAGACGGCATGATCAAAATCGAGATGTTGTGATAATGTTCCGCCAATTTGGTTTTATCGAGGACGAAGGGGATCACGTCAATTTGCGCGAGGGTGGCCGCTGGGAAATGCGCCGCTGTCTCAAAGTCTTTCCCCACGCCGATCAATTGCAACCGCACCCCCGGAAAATCGAGCAGAATTTGCCCCACATCCCGCCCGATGGTGGTGATGCCTTTGCGGGGAATCCAGGCACCACAGAAGCCGATCACCGGGTCGCGATCGTAGTTCACGGGGCGGCCCAGGTAGTGGGGCAACAGGCCAGAGGAGATGGTGCGCACATGGTCGGGGTCTTGGTAACGGTGCTTGATTGCATAGGTGCGATCGTAGTCGGATTGGGTGACGACCCCGTGAACGGCGCTGAAGGCGTAGCGAAACCAGCCGTTTTGGTTGAGTTGATACCAGCGGCGCGGGGTTGGCAGCAGGCTTTGATGGGCCTGCATCACCTCATAAAACTGCGGTTCGATGCCGTTGGAATGACTGACGAGCAGGATGCGATCGCCCCACAGCCCCCGCACCAACAGCACCGCTAACCAGGCTTCCGCCCCATAAAACTCAATCATGTCGTAGTGCCGCCGCCCCAATTGCCGCAACGTCCACACCGCCATCCCCGCCGCCACCCGATAATGCTTCGCCCGCCCGCCCCACCGCTGCCACCATTCAAAGTCTCGCGGCTCAAAAGCCTCCACCTCATGGCCCAACCGCTGCAACCCCCGCATAAAGTTGACAATCACATACCCCGATCCCTGAGACTCGACCAAAGGGCAATTGCTCATCAACAAAATCCGCATCATCTTTTTTGACCTCAACCCTGATTACTGTGCCACATGGCCCGACCTAAAGGGCGATCGCACCCTGAACCCGAAACAGGGTCAAGGGCTACCATTCACACCAGAGCCGCGCCCAGGGGGGATTCAGGCGGGTCAGGTTAAATGTGTGGTCTCAAGAGGGTGGGGTGATGGGGGCGGCTGGGGTGTTCATCAATGGGGTGCATTCAGCCTGCCCTTAGGCAAGGGATGACCACACCTCAAGTCTAGTTTGGATTTTTTGGATGACGGTGTCGGTAAAGTCGGACATACTCAGTTGGCCGCGCAGATCCGGGGTGGCTTTGCCTTCGTAGAGGGCTTCAAACACGGATTCATAAATGGCACGGGAGGCGCGATCGCTCACCGGATTGCCCACATAGGTCAACAACGCCGCCCCCGCCAAGATCATCGCCATCGGATTGGCAATATTTTTACCGTAGAGCGCCGGGGCTGTACCGTGGGGTGCTTCTGCCATCACCGTTTTCGCCTGCAATGTTTGCGGGTCAAACCCAATCACTAAACTTTCCGACCCCGCAATACTGCCGTACATTTGCAGCACCATATCCGACAGCAAATCCCCGTCCCGATTCAACGCCGGAATCACCAACGCCTCGCCGCTATTTTGCAACAGCAGCGCAAAGGTGGCATCAATCAGCAAGGGTTGATAGGCCACATCGGGGTAACGTTGGGCCGCCGCGTCGAGTTCTTCTTTAAACATCCCTTCATAGGTGGCACTGACGGTGAATTTTGGCCCGCCGAAGACCTTCGCGCCCGTGCGTTGGGCATGGACGAAGGTAAACTCCGCCACCGTGCGACAGATCGAGCGGCTAATCTTGGAGGTGCGCCAAGCGATTTCGTCACCTGTGTCTGTGGGTTCGCGCCATTCCTTCGCCCCATAGGCATCATCGACCGCCATCCGCATGATCGTGATCGGTGCGTAAACCCCGCCGATGGGGCGAATTTGGGGCAAGCGTCGCCCCGTGCGCAAAATCACTGACGCGCTCAAGGCTTCGCGCAAAATGGCGTTGGGGCTGCCCACATCGCCGGAAATTTCCGGGGTAATCGTGGCGGCTTTGAGGGCCAAACCGGATTTACAGGTGGCGGCAGCGGCATCCCACACCACTTGATTGTGGGTGGCGCGGCGATTTTCAAGGCTTAAATCAAAATCGATGAATTGCAGCGGTTGACGAATCACGTCCGGTTGCAGCACTCGCAGCGCTTCGTTGAGGAGTTCTTCCCCGGTTTGATCGCCGTGCATGACTGCGATCGCAGGAATGGGTGGCTGAGTGGCCATAGTCAATTAGTTTTAAGTTCCAAACGGCTTTGCCTCAAAATTGTGGTAGATGGCTGACCGCAAAAGTTGTAAAGATAGGCACGAACTGTCAAAGCTTCCAAGAATTTTAATACGATTCCTGCCTCCAAAAACGCGACTATCGTTAAAAACCAATACAATTACGATGAAAATTGCACCCGATCGGGACTCTCCGCCTGAGGGCGATTGCTGCCCACGCTGACCCCATGAAAATCAGAATCAAGCGTGCATGAGTCTACTGCACTAACTTAGTTTTGATACTTATTTAATCAAAAAATTACCCCTAGTTAATCATGAATAAAAACCCGATTTTTGTGTTTGGAACCCATAAATCCGGAACCAGTTTAGTGCGATCGCTGTTTGATGGCCATCCGGATCTCTTTGTCGTGCCGATTGAAACCCACTTCTTTCAGCATCTGCAATATTGGATTTCCTACGCGATGCATAGCCCCCATTATGTCAAAGGCCCTTGCACCCTAGAAACCTTTATTCACAACATCAAAGGAGGCATCCGGTATGCGAACACCGAAGAGAACCCATTTGCCGATGCTATCTCTAAAGCATTGTTCAATTTAGACCAGTTTGATGCGGCTCTTGATCAAGCAGTCGAAGGGTGCGATCGCCAAACGAATTCAATGCAACCGGCGGATCTATTTCACACCTATATCAATGGGATTCATGCCAGCTTGTACGATCGCCCTCTCCCGCCGAATTGTCGCATTTTTGAAAAAAGCACGGAGTCCTTTGAATTTGCCCTCGATTTACAAAAAATGTTCCCCGATGCCCGCTTCATCCATGTGGTTCGCAATCCCTACGCCAATTTAGTTTCATTGCGAAAATTCAAGATTTTCAACCGCAAAAAACGGCTGGTTCATTATTACCCTTGGATCGGGACTGAAATCCGCAGTATCGCTCAATCATTTTATTATCTAGAAAAAAACTGCCGACTTCTCGACAATTACGTTGTGCTCAAATATGAAGATCTCGTCTCAGATTCACGTGCGATCATTCAAGAACTCTGCGCTTGGCTCGACCTAGACTTCGATACAAGTTTAGAACAGCCCACATTTTTAGGGAAATCATGGCAAGGGAATAGCACTTCCGGCAAAAAGTTTTCGGGCATTTCTATCTCCCAAATTAATCAATGGCAACAGGAAATCATGCCATTAGAAGTGCATTTGATTAATCGAGCTCTACCCAAATACATTTTTGAGACGTTTCACTATCTTGAACAAACACCCAAACGATCGATGTATTGGCCCGCCCGACATGAGTATCCCCAAGAATATCTCGCCAATCGTCTCCTGGGGCTTTTAGGTTAGGGCAAAACGCTTTTCTAGCCACCCTGGAAAACAGTCAAAACGGACTATGCCAAGACGGGCGCGACTTGTTCCCCGGTGAGGCTAAAGGCACGAATTTCTGTGATTTTTACCGGTACGGTTTGCCCTTTCAACGAGGTAATATCCCCCGCGAAAAAGGTCAAACGATTGCCCCGTGTCCGGCCCATGACTTGGGTGGGGTCTTTGGGGTTTTGGGCTTCGACGAGGACTTCTTCGATGCGGCCCGCGTAGCGTTGGGAGCGTTCGACGGCTTTCGTTTCCACGAGACGGTTGAGGCGTTGGAGGCGATCGCGCTTCTCCTCCTCACTCACTTGATTCTCCCACAGCGCCGCCGGAGTCCCCGGCCGTGGCGAATAGGCCGCCGTATTGAGCAGATCAAACGCGATCGCCTCGACGAGATCTAACGTCTGCTGAAACTGCGCCTCCGTCTCCCCCGGAAACCCAACGATCGCATCGGCACTAATCGACGCATCGGGCATATACTCCCGCACCGTGTTGATAATCCGGCGATATTTTTCCTGGGTATAGCCCCGCGCCATCGCCTTCAGCACCTCATTATCCCCCGACTGAAACGGGATATGGAAATGCTCACACACCTTCGGCAGTTCCGCACAGGCCTGAATCAGCCGCTCCGTAAAGTAGCGCGGATGACTCGTTGCAAACCGAATCCGCTCAATCCCCGGCACATCATGGATGTAATAGAGTAAATCCGTCAGGGTATGTTGATGGCGGCCGTCGGCGGTGCTGCCGGGTAAATCCCGCCCGTAGGCATCAATATTTTGGCCGAGGAGGGTGATTTCTTTAAACCCCTGCTGTGCCAATGCTTCAATTTCGGCGCGAATCGCTGCCGGCGGGCGGGACTGCTCCACCCCGCGCACCCCCGGCACAACGCAATAGGTGCAACGCTCATTGCAGCCATAGATCACATTCACCCAGGCTGTGACTTCACTATCGCGGCGCGGCTTCGTAATATCTTCGACAATATGAATCGGGTCGGTGGCCACCACCTGCTGCCCGGCGAACACTTGATCGAGTAAATCCCCCAGGCGGTTGGCGTGTTGTGGCCCCATCACCAAATCTAACTCTGGTACGCGCCGCAGCAGTTGTTCGCCTTCTTGTTGCGCCACACAGCCCGCCACCACCAGGGTTAAGTCCGGTTGGGTTTGTTTGCGTTTGGCCTGCCGGCCGAGGTAGGAGTAGACTTTTTGCTCGGCGTTGTCGCGGATCGTGCAGGTGTTGTACAGCACGAGATCCGCCGCGTTGGGGTCATCACAGCAAACCATGCCCATGTCATCTAACACACCGGCCATGCGCTCGGAGTCGGCTTTGTTCATCTGACAGCCGAAGGTGATGACGTGATAGGTGCGCGGGGTGCTCATGGGCGGGTGGGGTAGGTCAAAACAGCCTTCCTATTGTACAGAATTGTCTGGAGATGTTGCCTTGGGGGATGGGGGGCGATCGCAACAATGGCTGATCCTAACGATCAGCCATTCATTCACCCGTTTTCCTCAAATACTGAAGTACGGACGGGCAACCGTTGGAGGTGTGAAAGCTTGGGTCTTAATGGTCTGCAATCTTTTGGGGAGAGTGATGGGAAAATTCCCCATCTTCATAACCTCAACCTGGGCGAATCCCTAGACCACGCAAACATTTGCGGCTTGGGGCCCTTTCTGCGCACTGACAATATCAAATTCAACCTTCTGCCCTTCTGCTAAGGTGCGGAAACCACCACCTTTAATGGCTGAAAAATGGACAAATATTTGATCACCCCCACCATCGGGTTGAATGAAACCAAAGCCTTTTGTTTCGTTAAACCATTTTACTGTGCCTGAAATCATAGAGAAGCTCTCTTTTGGTATGAAATAAACTGGGCCTTTATTATAACAATTTTTCTAACCCGTTGGATGATATGAAACTGTAGAGGATTGGAATATCCTTTGGATCTAATATTTTAAACTGAAGTAGAAAATCAAAATCTAAAGAATCTCTTTTTTTATTCCTAAAGAGCTGCTGTAGTTGCGACTCTTGGCGGTTTGAATTTTTGATGATCAGCCCTCAAAAAAAGGAAGCGCGATCGCGATCGCGCTTCCTTGGGGTCTTGGGGGTCGCGGTTTGCTTTGAGCCGCTTCATCCAGAGCTTATGTTGTTTCTTGAGCTGCCGTTGTCGGGCTGAACCGCCGCTGCCTTTGTGGTTTCGACCCTGACGGCGGGGGGATTCCCATCGCTTCAGTCGCATGGTGTGTTTTAGTGAACTACAATCTGTAGCATAACACAACTGTTCAGATCGTGAGGTTAAGAAACAGGCGCGATCGCCGGAGCCTTCAGCAACAACCCATACTCAATCCCCTCCACCACTGCCCGATAGGATGCATCGATAATATTCGTCGAAACGCCCACCGTCGTCCAACGTTCCGCACCATTGCTCGACTCCACCAACACACGGGTGATCGCGTCGGTTCCGGAGGCACTGTCGAGAATGCGGACTTTGTAGTCCGTGAGGTGGAACGTGGCCACATCGGGGTAGAACTTCACCAACGCCTTCCGGAGCGCTGCATCGAGGGCCGAAACCGGGCCATTACCTTCGGCGACTTCGAGGAGGGGTTGCTCGGCGACGCTGGCTTTGATGGTGGCGATCGCATTATCACCGCAGGAATGCTCCATCCCCTGCAAAATATCGCAATGGACTTGGAATCCCTGCAACACAAACAGCGGTTGCCGCTGCCCCAACGCCGACCGCATCAACAGTTCAAAACTGGCCTCCGCCGCCTCGAACTGATAGCCCTCACTTTCAAGCTGTTTCAACTGCGTCAAAATCTCCCGGCACACCGTCCCCTTCGGATCAAGCTCAATGCCAAACGTCCGCGCCTTTGCAAGCACATTACTCAAGCCTGATTGATCGGAAATCACGATCCGCCGCTCATTCCCCACCGCTTCCGGTGCAATATGTTCGTAGGTGAGGGGGTTACGCGCCACCGCCGACACATGGATGCCGCCCTTGTGGGCAAAGGCCGATCGCCCCACAAACGCTGCATGATCATTGGGAGCCAGATTCACCCATTCACTAATCGCCCGACTGGTGCGACTCAGTTGCTGCAATTGCTCCGGTGCGATGCAGTCGTAGCCGAGTTTAAGTTGCAGATTGGGAATAATCGAGCAAAGATTCGCATTGCCGCAGCGTTCGCCGTAGCCGTTGATTGTGCCTTGCACCATCGCCGCGCCGCCCATGACGGCTGCGATCGCATTGGCCACCGCTAGCTCTGAATCGTTGTGGGTATGGATGCCCAAGCGGGGCGCATCGGACGCATCACGCAGGGCCGGAAATGCCGTGAATACATCGCTCACAATCTTGCTCAGGTCGTGGGGCAGAGTGCCGCCGTTGGTGTCACAAAACACCAGCCATTCCGCCCCGGCATCCCACGCTGTTTTCAGGGTTTGCAGGGCATAGTCCGGGTTGGCTTTGTAGCCGTCGAACCAATGCTCTGCATCGTAGATCACCCGTCGCCCTTGGCTGCGGAGATATTCGATCGTGTCGCGAATCATCGCGAGATTTTCATCCAGGGTGGTTTTTAACCCAGCTTCCACATGGAGATCCCAAGATTTCCCGAAAATGGTCACCCAGCGCGTCCCGGCGGCAAGAATGGCTTGAAAGAGGGGATCTTCGGCGGCGAGTTTACCGGGGCGACGGGTGGAACAAAAGGCAACGATTTCGGCCTGGGTGAGGGGGTTTTCTTTGAGTCGCCAAAAGAATTGGACATCCTTGGGGTTTGCACCGGGCCAACCGCCTTCAATGAAGGGAATCCCCATATCATCGAGTTTGCGCGCAATTTTGAGCTTGTCGTCAATGGAGAGGGCGATGCCTTCTCGTTGAGCGCCATCGCGGAGGGTGGTGTCGTAGAGCCAGATTTTGCGTGCCGTGTCCATTGCCGTGGTGATGAGGATAAGATTTAGGGGAAGCTCTCAAATTGTAGCGAGAGATTGTCCCTCTATTTTGTGAAGCGATGCCAACTGTAACAGCTCAAGGTAAATCGATCCCCTGCGATGTCGGAGCCAACCTCCGTCAAGTGCTCCAAGCCGCCCAGGTTGACCTGTATAACGGCAATGCCCGCGTGATTAACTGTCACGGCATCGGCACCTGTGGCACTTGTGCGGTTACCATTACGGGCAATGTATCCGAACCCAACTGGCAAGAGCGATCGCGCCTTTCCCTCCCGCCCCATCGTGCTGATTCTGGCCTGCGTTTAGCCTGCCAAGTCAAGGTGTTGGGGGATATTACGGTGGAGAAAGGCGATCGCTTCTGGGGACAGGGCGATCAACGCCTGTGGTAGGCGGTTAGCCCCGGCTGTTTTGGTACGCCCTGACTTCGAGCTGAGTGCCGTTTTGGGTGAGCACTTCTTCGAGGAGGACTTCGAGGGAGCGGGCAAATTGGGGATCTTCGATCGTACCGATGCGATTATTGTTCAATTGCAGCTCCTCGCGTTGCTCATCGCTGAGTTCCACCACCACATCGGGCTGAATTTTCTTGTCTTTGGTGATGCTGCGGCCGTTGGGGGTGCGATATTCTGCGATCGTCACCGCTAGCCCAGATCCATCACTCAAGGGGCGCACCGACTGCACCAAGCCTTTACCAAAGCTCTCCGTCCCGATCAAGGTGGCGCGGTGGTTGTCCTGTAGGGCAGCGGAAACAATTTCGCTCGCACTGGCCGAACCGCCGTCAATCATCACCACCAGCGGCTTATCCGTGAGGGCGGTGCGGTTGGCGACTTGGCGTTCCACTTCGCCGCGACGGTCATGGGTGGAGACAATTTTGCCTTCATCGAGCCACATCCGGGCAATATCGACACTGGCGTTGAGGAGTCCCCCCGGATTGGAGCGTAGATCGAGCACGTAGCCGACGATCGCATCGGGGCCATTCATGGCTTCAAACTCGCGGATCGCCTCGCGCATATCTTGGGCGGCGTTGGCATTAAATTGGGTGAGGCGAATATAGGCCACATTCCCCGATCGCGTTTCTTCGATCCGGGTGCGGACGGGGTGGATTTCAATGCGATCGCGCACAATCGGAAAATCAATTTCGCGATCGCCCCGTTGGATCGTCAAGATCACCTCAGTGCCGCGTTCACCACGAATCA
>CAZCWE010000023.1:12627-18164 GCA_964502285.1 uncultured Spirulina sp.
GGGTCAGTCGAATATAGCCAATATCATTACCAACCCCTTCCTGACGATAGCTATAGCGCACGGGATGAATTTCAATACGTTGGCGCTGAATCGGAAAATCTATTTCCTCTTGACCGCGCAAAATGGTTAACACCACCTGAGAATCAATCGGCCCTCGAATCAGTTTCACCGCATCATTGACATCCATCCCTAAGGTATCTTGACCATCAATTTTCGTGATGATGTCCTTGGCGATAATCCCCGCGTTGAATGCCGGGCTGTCGTCAATGGGTGACACGACAATTAAGCGATCGCTCTCCTCATCCTTGGCAATCTGAATCCCCACCCCCGTCAACGACCCCGATGTATCGATCTGCATATCCTCGAACTCTTTGGGGTCCATGAAGCGCGTGTAGGGGTCATCGAGGGTTTCGAGCATTTCACGGATCGCCGTGTAGGCTTCCTCGTCATTCCCGTAGGACGCTTCGAGATACTGCGTGCGAATCTGTCGCCAATCCTGTTGATTGAACGTGGCATCGACATAGTATCGATTGATGATTTGCCACACTTCATCAACCACTTCCTTCGGGCTACTGCTCAGATTTAAAATTTGACCTTGGGAAAGGTGTAGCCCAGCGCCAGTCACGGCCACAGTGGTCAAGATAAACGCTGTTGCTCCCAGGACAAGTCCACGCTTTGCCAATACCATAAACACTCGTTGGAATGAGGAGAAAAAATCGGTCACACAAGCCCACTCTAGCATAGGATTTTGGGACTGGCTTGTTTATGCCCACTCCGGATTAGGACGTGTGGACTCCCCGATTCTGCGGACTATCTCATGGGTGCAACCTGACCCACCTCAGCCTCGGAAAGCCCGCAACAATCTAATAAAACTCTGAGGATTTACACTGTTTCCCCCGGTGCGTCACTTGTTCCCCATCCGGTGTGATTTCAATACATTCACCCCTGCCGGTTCTGCTGTCTCGGAGCCAAAAAACGAACCATAGTATCATCGCAATCGAGAAAATGGACAGCACCAAGCCGATTTCTTGCAGTCTGCGATTCCAGTCGGACATGAGCACTCTACCCCTCAATGGGGAGGTTTGAGATTTTGATTGGATTGATTGACTGGCCTACCGCCTGAAGGGGTACCATCCGAGACAATCGAGGGTATCGAGATCAAGAGCAAACAACGAGATCGATGGGGTCATCCCAACAGATATCGATCCGGTATCGATCCGGTATTCTGGCGTAGACACACTCAGACCTGAACACGTTGATGGGCTCCTGGTTTCCCTCAACGGCATGAATCACAACGCCCATGGGGAGGTTCATGATCCTCACGATCGCATTGAAATTCATGATGACCCCACCCCTGGAACGACATCAATGCGGTGGAAAGACATCCGTGCGCCCAGGAATTTCGAGCGCACTGTATCACGCTTACTCTTGATCTTATCGATGCTGTGGGCCGGACACTCTTTTTTTTTACCTTTCGTGATGTTGGCCAGCAATCCCGCGCGGCTCATCATGGCTGGGCAGGGATGCTGTGGCTCGTGTGGATCTGCGGGGGGACTGGGTTAGGGTTGGGCGGCTTGTTGTACCCATTGAGTAATCCCAGCGGCGATCGCATCGGCTAATTGGCCCTGGGCTTGGGGGTTCATCACCCATTCAAATTCTTCGGGGTTAATCATAAACCCCAACTCCATCAGAATCGTCGGCGCGATCTGCGGCCGAGTTAAGGCGAGATTATTCCAAAACACGCCGTAGGAGGGGCGGTCTAATTCCGTCACTAAATAGTTGTGCAAAAACACCGCAAGATCATGGGCTTGGGGATGATACCAAAACATCCCGATCCCGGCGGTATTTTCCGCATCGCCATTATCCGGTAGGGCGTTGTAATGCACCGAAAGGGCTAAATCCGGCTGCTGTTGGGCGATGTAGTCCATGCGATCGCGCAATCCCAAATCCACATCCGCCGTGCGCGTTAGGTACACCGTTGCGCCCCGCGCTTCGAGGCCCCGTGCCCCCAGTTCTGCCCCGCCATGGCCGGGGTCAAGCACGATCCGCAGTCCGTCCAATTGCCCGCCGGAGAGTTGGGGCGGATGACGAAGAAGAAGACGGAGGCTGCTGCCCTCGTAGCGGAGGTCATAGCCCCATTGTTGGACGGTTTTGAGGTGGAAGGTGTAGGTGAGGGTGGTGGGGTTGACCTGTTGCCAATCGAGGCGGCGAATCAGGGGGCTATCGTTGAGCCAAATGGTGTCGGTTTGAGCGATCGCATGATGCAACGTCAGCGCAAAGGTATCATCCCCCTGGATCACGCTCACCGGCACTGGAGCCGTCAAGGGAAAGACGATTTCCGTCCCCCCGTCCACGGGCCGCCCGCTCAAACTGCGAATCATCGCCGGGGGAGCCGCCGCCCCTGGTAACACCCGCGTTTCATCAGCATTAATCCACGCCCCATACGCTAAACGCAACCAATTCCCCTCGCGGCCGGTGACGATCGCCCGGGTTCCCGTGGGCAACGGCGTGAGGCGGGAATAGGTGGTGCTGGGGCCGGTGCGGGCGGTTCCGCTCGCGGCCGTCACTTCCACCACGGGCCGCTGATCGGGGTTGAGGATCGCGATCGCCCCTGGTGCAGTTGCTTGGCGGGTTTCCCCGGAGCGGGTGAGGGTGTAGGTGGGTTGACCGAGGGAGCCGGGTTGGTCGGCGGTGAAGCAGGTTTGATAGTGGGTGGTGGTCAAGGGGATCGGGTCGTTTTGGGCGGTAAGGATGGCGGCGTTGCTGGGGAGTTGGGCGGTGCTGGGTTGGGGGGGAAGGGTGAAGGTTTGGCCGCTGAGGCGGGCGGTGACGGTGCTTTGGGGAGGTGCGATCGCACTTAAACAGATCGATTCACCCGGTAAACGCTCGATCCCTTGGGCGGGGGTGAGGGAGTCAGGCACAAAAGTCAAACCGGTGGGGGGGGTTTCCGTGGGGCGACGGATCACGGTGAGGGTGGTGGTGGCTTCTCCGGCCTGGAGGGTGAAGCGATTTTCTCCAAGTTGGAGAGGGAAACTGGGGGCGAAATGGCCTTGGGGGCTTTGGTGGATGGCTGTGCCGTTAACGCTCACCGAATCAGCCGCCGTGCCGATCAGGAAAATTTGCGCGGCCGTCGTTTCATGGCCGTCGGGGGGATACACTAACGAAACCGATTCAGCCGCAGCAGGACTCGCCATCACACTCAATCCGAAAAGACAGGCACTTATTCCCAATCGTCTCATTACACGTCCCCTCGCCGTTAAAAATTCGCCTTTCACTGTATCATCCTTCGCTGTGGAGCCGGAGCCAGCATCAAGCAGACAAGAGGCTGAATCCCGTTGCCTGCTCATCGATGCAAATGTAAGACTGTGATAATCCCGTTATTATGGATCTAACGTTCCAGCCCTAAACCGATGATGCAAACATTAATGTCTCTCAAAACCCGATTATTGATTGGTTGTATTGTAATCAGCAGTTTGGGGTTGACCGCCTGCGCCAACTCCTCCACGGTCTCGAATGGGGTCAGTTCAACCCCAGCGCCGGACAATATAACCGTCGTTTCGTACCGGAGTCCGACCTGTGGGTGTTGTGGGTCTTGGGTGGAACATATGCGATCGCGCGGCTTTGATGTGGAGGATAACATCACTGAGGATATGGATGCGATCAAGGCAAAATACGGCGTTCCGGATGATTTATTGTCCTGTCATACGGCGATCGCAGACGGCTACGTGATCGAAGGTCATCCCCCCGCCGATGATGTGATCCGCCTCCTCGCTGAACGCCCGGACATCGCAGGACTCGCCACCCCCGGTATGCCCATCGGTTCGCCAGGGATGGAGTCGGGAGATATCCGCGAACCCTATGCCGTGTATGGGTTTAGCGATGGAGCCGAGCCGATGGTTTTCGCCGAACATCAACAGGATTCCTAGCCACCCTCGATGCACCCCGGCATCTAGATTGAATAAAAAGAGCAACCATGCAACGACGACAATTTTTTACCCTCAGCGGTAGCACCCTCGGTGCGGTGCTCTTGAGTCAATGTGCGCGATCGCGCCCAGCACCCAGCTCATCTCGTCCGGTGGGAGCTGCGCCCGTGACCGTATCCGACTCGCCCCCCGTGTTCACCAGTCAAAACGGACGGTTAGCCGTGGATCTCAGTGCCGAACCCGGCAGGCTGAACCTCGGCAACCAAGCCCTGACGATCTGGGGGTATAACGGCCAAAGTCCGGGGCCGCGTTTGGAGGTCAAGCCGGGCGATCGCGTTCAACTCACCTTCACGAACCGCCTACCCGCCCCCACCAATCTTCATTTTCACGGCTTGCACATTCCCCCCACTGGAGCCGCTGACAACGTCTTTCGCCATATCGAACCCGGCGAAACCTTCACCTACGACTTTGAAATTCCAGCGGATCACCCCGCGACCCTGGCCTATTACCATCCCCATCTGCACGGCCATGTGGCGCAACAAATTTTTGCGGGGTTGGGGGGCTTCATCGTCGTGCGGGGGGATTTGGATGATGTGCTGCGCGACGGCGGGGCAGCCCTGCCGGAACAGTTTCTGTTTTTGAAAGATTTTGACCCGGCAGGCGTTGAAAATGCGGATCGCTTTGCCCAACCGCGTCATGGTGTGCAGATGATCGGCCGAGAAGGGGCGATCGATACCGTCAATGGGGCGGTGCAGCCGAATGTTGCGATCGCCCCCCAAGGATGGCTCCGCCTCCGGATCGTCAATGCCGCCACCTCCAAGTTTTACAACCTACGCCTCGAAAACCATCCCCTGTATCTCATCGGCACCGATGGCGGCACGATGGCACAACCCGAAGCGGTAGACCACCTCTTACTCTCACCCGGTGAACGAGCCGATGTGTTGATCCAAGGCGATCGCGATCGCGGCAGTTACTCCCTGATCAACGAACCCTATCAACGCACAGCCGGAGGTATGGGCATGGGGATGATGGGTCGCCGGTTCCAAACCAATCAAACACCCACCGTCCTCGCCACCCTCACCTACACCAACTCCGACCCCAACCCCGACCCTTTCACCCTACCCGCCCAACTGATCCCCATTGACTCCCTGCCAAAACCCACCCAAACCCGCGAGTTTCGCCTCAATCACGGCATGAGCCCCGGTCAAGGCATGGCGTTTTTAATCAATGGGCAACCCTTCCGAGGGGACACCGTCCAAACCACCGTCCCCATCGGCACGACAGAAGATTGGCTGATCCAAAACACAGACATCATGGATCATCCCTTCCACCTCCACACCAACCGCTTCCAAGTGATTGAGCGCAACGGCCAACCCCTGGACTCCCCCCGGTGGAAAGATACCGTTTTAGTCCCGGCGGGGACTTCGGTACGGATTCGGATTCCCTTTCGCACCTATACCGGGCGCACCGTCTACCATTGCCACATTTTGGATCATGAAGAACTGGGCATGATGGGCGTGATCGAAATGGTGTGATGGTGCTGGCGCGATCGTGTATATTTCAAGTAGCACAGGGATGGCGTCCCATGCAGGATATCCTTGACCGGACTCCGAG